>NZ_JBSQAX010000009.1:0-41244 GCF_053851575.1 Mycoplasma sp. 2261
CATTATTTGAACTGCAAGAAATAACAGTTGCAGCTGTTATAAAAGGTATTGAAATACTTGCTAATGTTAATAAAATTTTGTTAGATTTCTTCATGATATCTCCTTAGATAAAATTTTTATATACAAAACAAAATTATAGTTTTTTTTTTTTTTTTTGCAAAATTTGATAGCAAAATAGCAAAAATTTGTTTTTTTGTATGCCATAACATATTATTATTTTAGCTTTACTACGAATTTGCTATTATCAAAAACATATGCAAAAATAAAGGTATCATTATCATTAGCTTATTCGTCAAATAATTTATATTTATGAGAATTTTACAATTAAAATTAACTTAAAAATGAGATAATGTTGTTTCCAATTTAAGGCATCTCTTTAATCAGACTCAGTTTCTCAGCAGACACAAATGATAAATAACAAAAAAATAACCAAACATCAGATACAAAAATTTTTTCAATTATTTTGTTGTTTGGTTATTTTTATATAATAAATTTAAATTTGCGTAATTACCATTCTCAAATCTCTTAATAAAAAGTAGGCTAGAAATTAATTTACACAAAAAATTCTTACACATCCTTATTAAAAAGATTTAAATTATGTTCCTTATTTTTAGACTTAAATGGAGGGGATAGGAAAGCAAGATTACTTATGCTACCTTTTTTATTTTTTTTAAAAAATCAAGCTTTAAGTTAAAGTTTATTTATTTTTTAAGCTAAACGATACTTCTTAACTTCTGAAAAATTTATTAATCTAAATAGCATTTCAGCATTCCCTTAGTGAATTCATGAAATGTTTATGCATTATTTTATTGCTTCTTTATTTTTTGAAGTTCTTTTTCTTTAACAGATACATTCTCTTCTTCTAATTCTAATTCTTTTTCATTTTTTAGAATTTGTTTTTTTATATTATCACTTTCGCTAAGAATATTTTTAATACTTAAATCAGCATCGTTTATTGTTTTAATTATTTCTTGATTAAGACTATAAATATCATTAAAATTATTTTTTGCTTTCTCTAATGTTTGCTGTTTTAGATTAATTTCAATAGCTATTTTTTCTAATTCCTTTTGTGCTTCTTTGAGTTTATATTTTTCATTATTTAGTTTCAGTAAAGCAGCATCATTTTTTTGCTTAGCATTTTCATATTCTTTTTGTTTTTTATTTGTTAAATTATTATTATTATTATTATTATTTGTTTTATTGATAGCTTTTTCAATATCTTGCAGTTTTTTTATTATTTGCTCTACTTCCTTAGTTTTTTGGCCTACATTTTCAAATAAACTTTGAACTTTATGATTAGCACTATTTAATTCGTGCTGAACTTTTTGCAATTCTATATTATTCTTGTTAGCTTTTTGAACAGATTCATTTTTATTAGCAGCTAGCAGTTCATGTCTTTTATTTAAATCACTTAATTCGTTACTTTTTTGATTTAACACATCAGTTTTTAAAGAAATATCATTGTTAATACTTTCAAGCGCCTTCATTAATCTCTTATTATTCATAAAAGAATTTTGCTTTTGCACTTCAACATTACTTTTACTTTTCTCATTTTTAGCTACTTCTTTTTGCTTTTCATCCACAATTTTTTTTGCGTCTCTTAGGCTTTGTTCCAATGCAGCTAAAATATCATTAGAACTATTTAATGCATTATTAGCATCTTGAATCTCTTGATTTTTTGTTATTCATTTTTCCTTAGTTAATCTTAAATTGTTTTCTGCATCTTTTCTGCGTTTTTTAGCTTCAGTGGCTTCTGCTCTTGCCAATTGTAATAATTCAAACTTATCATTCTTTTGCTTCTCTTTGATTGCTACATTAGCATCAGCTTCTTTTAGTTTCTTTTCAGATTGGGCTTTTCTTTCAATATTTTCGTCTTTTTCTTTAGTTAACTCCAACAGTCTTTTCTCTGCTTGTAATATTTTTCCATCAAAATCTCGATATTCCTTTACTACTGGCACAATTTCCTTTTCGAGTTTTTTCTTTTTTTCTTCCCATTCTGCCAATTCTTTTTGTGCCCTTTCATAATCTTTCTCAATACTACTCTTTTCGGATTGAAGTCGATCAATTATCTCTCAAATTCTATCCTCCGCCGCAACTCCTCCATCACCAATACCAGTATCAGATCCATTGGCCTCAGCAATTCTATCTAATGTTTCATGATAATCACTTATATTTTTATTATATGAATCAATTAGTTTCTTATTTTTTTCAACCAATTCAGATAATTCTCCGATCTTGATTCTCATAGATGTACGATTATTTCCTAGTTCAACTAGGTTATTTTCTAATAATTTTTTTTGATTAGTAAATTCAGCTATATCTAATTTTTTTTGTTTTATTTCTTCTAAATTTTGCTTAATTCTTTTTTCGATATTTATAGAACTTTCAGCAGCACCATCTTTAAGATCATTTGCGAGTTTTAAATTTTGTTTCAAAATTTCATATTCAATGTTTAACTGATTAGCATAACGATCTTTATCGATTTCATCATTTTTAATATCAGCAATCAATTTTTCTATTTTCTTAATGGCTCCATCAACTAATTTTATTTCATTGCCTAGTTTATTAATCTCTTCATTTTTTTGCTTTTTATTTTTTTTAATTTCATCTAATTGTGTTTGTAAGTTATTTTGTGTATCTTGAGCTTGTTTCAATAATCTTTTTGATTCTTCCAATTCATTATTTATTTGATTAAAATTTTGCTCTTTTTCTTGATATTCGCGTTTAGAATTTTCAATTTGTTTTAAGATGTTTTTTTGAATGTCCTTTGCTTTTACTAGATTATTATTTGCTTTCTCTAATTCTTTAAAAATACGACCTGCGTCAATGGAAATTTCTTCTTCAAGTCTACTTGCTTCTTGAACTTGATTGTTTAGTTCAATATTTGTAGAAATAAGACTATTCAGTTTTTGAGTTGTCTCACTTACTTCCTGCTTTGCATCATTAAGTTGTTTATTTGCTTGATCTAGTTGTTTTTGAGCATTATTTAATTCATTATTTATTCTATTTTTATCACTATTAAGAGCAATTATAGTATTATTAGCTTTTTCTGATTCTTTTTTAGCTTCTTCTAATTCCTTAGTTTTCTTTGCTAAATCATTATCTATATCAATAGCGTTAGAAGTTGAAGATTCAACGCTTTCTTGAGCATTTTTAACCTTATTTTTAGCTTTTTCTAGTTTCCTATTTGCTTCATTTAATTCTTTGGTTAGTTTATCTAACTCATTATTCGCATAAATAACGCTATTTTCTAATTCTTGTTTATTTTGCTCCGCATCTTTTTTTGATTTTTCAAGCGTTTTTATTTTTTCTTTAATAAGTTGAAGTTGTTTTTCCAAAGCTTCCTTATTTTCCCTGGTTTTATTTAGCTTTTCATTAGCTTTGTTTAATTCTTCTGTCTTAGAAATTACATCCCTATTTTTTAATAAATCATTTTGCTTTGCTTTCTCTAGTTCGCTGTTTGTTTTATCTAATTCATCTTGTGAATATTTTTGCTCAGCCTTTAAGGTTTTAAATTGATGAATAAAAACAATTTTATTATTGTAAACCATCTGGAATTCATAATCAGTATTAGGAGATAACGGTTTCTCATTATTTATCCCAAAATGCATATTTTCGCTATTTTTTCCGACTGTGTGAGACTTTCTAACTATTTCATATGGTGTTTTTTTGGCATAAAATAAAACTAAAAATGTTCTATCCATATTATCATTTTCATCAATATTTTTCAAATTAAACACTGCTGAGTTTGAAGCAATTTTCTAGTCCTTTATTTTTAAACCTTTAATATCATTTGCACTATTAACTCCATTTTTATTGGCATTTAAGAAATAATAAGCAACCAAAGCGCCTGTTGCAACAATTGATAGTGAAAGGGATAAAGCTAAAATAATGTTGCCACGTCTTTTCTTTTTTTGTTTGTTTTCGCTAGTATTTTCCATAAATTTATACTCTTTCTTTTTTTAAGCTATCATTTTCAAATATTTTTCAATTTTTATAGGTTATATGTTACATTTTTTTTTTTTTTTTTCGCAAAGTTGCTTATTTTGTAAGGCTATCATTATTTATAATAATGATAAAATTTGTATATGTTTTAGCTTATTTATCCAATATATTCATGCTTTCTAACCCTGGGTAATAAAAAAGAGGCAACTGCCTCTCTCTGAAATAATTTACTTTTAAAACAGGAATTCTTACATCTTCTTATTTTAAAATTTATTGTAAATAATTTCATTGCTTTCATCATCATTTGAATATTTATTATTCAAATGGGATTTAGATTTAGATGAATCAAAACCTGAAATTGTCAAATATTCTTGTGTATCATCATCTGTATGATTTTCGATTTCACTATTTGTGAGTTTAAAATCATTTTCTTCTTTATTGTTGGTTCTATTTATTCCTGTAGCAATTACAGATACATAAATTTCACCAAGTTTTTCTGCTTCTTCATTAGCAGGAGAACCAACGCCAAATATAACATCAATATTTTCGCCAGCAACATTCTTTAAAACATCAATTGCGGCTTCAAAATCATTGATAGTACTATTTCTTGATGACGAAAAATAAACTATTGCTTTAGTGATACCTTTTATATTACTTTCTAAAATAGGACTGCTTATCGCATTATGCATTGCTTTCTGCGCCGCATTTTCACCAGTTGATTGTCCGATTCCTACAATGGTTTCACCACTGTTTTTAATTAACGTTTCTAGGTCGGCTAAGTCTAAATTAATCAAACCAGGTACAGCTATAATATCGACAACAGTTCTAATAAATTGCTTAACAATATTATCTGCAACCTTAAAAGCATCCTTAAAAGAAATTTCGCCAAAAGATTCTTTCAATTTATCATTTGAAATAATAATATAAGAATCTACATTTTTCTTTAATTCTTCAATCCCTTGGAGTGCAATCTGACTTCGCTTTTTTCCTTCAAATGAAAAGGGTGTAGTTACAATTGCTATTACCAAAGAATTTTGTTCTTTAGCTAATTTGGCAATCACAGGGGCTGCTCCAGTACCGGTGCCGCCACCCATCCCAGCAGTAATAACTACTAGGCTAGCATTTTTTATCTTTTCCTTTATTTCATGTGTTGAATGCTCGGCAGCTTGTCTTCCAATTTCTGGATTAGCACCAGCCCCGATACCTTTTTTATCACCTAATTGTAGTGTTAGTGATTTATCAAATTTATCTAGAATTTGTCTATCTGTGTTTGCAACAACAAATTCTAATCCATCAATTTTTGTATCAAGAAGACTTTGAATACTATTATTTCCACCACCACCAACACCGATAACCTTAATATTAGCAACGGAATTGAAATTTTCAAATTCTGGCATGGCAGTACTCCTTACTTTTTTTCTACTTTATCTTTAATTTAACTAAATTATATAAATAAAATTGAGTTTATTTTTTGTAATTAAAAGAATATCCTTTTTCCTCTCGTTTATTTACGTCTAAAATAAATAATTCAGAGGTTATAGTCATTTCTTTAATAGTATTTTGTCTTTTGTTAACAAGATTAATAATTCCCATCATTTCATAACTAATAACATCAATTGCGCAATAAGCTTTGTCTGATAAATAATTTAAAATTTTAAAGTTTTTAAACGTTTTTATGGTTTCTAGGAATTTGCTATTACTTACATTAAAATTAACTTTTATATTAATATCTTTTATATTTTTTAAAAAAGATTCAACATAATCATTAATTTTTTTTAAATAATATCCAAGAACTTTTTTAAATAATAAATTATTGCCAGAATTTAAATTACATTGCCATAAATTAAATTTAGTATAAGCTATTTTTTTGGTAGTTTTCAATTGTTTAGCAATGAATTCAATTAAATAATCTATTCCTAAATTAACATTTTTTTTAATTATAACTACATCATTTTTTAAAACATTTAATTTCAAGCTGTAATCATCTAAATAAATTTGGGTAGCTATTCCAGAATCTCTTTGTTGATTAAAATAAATATTTTTAAGAAATTCATAGTCATAAATTTTTAAAATATTTAGGTTATTTTTCTTAAATAGATTAAAAATGTTTTTAGCAACATTTCATTCTAAAAGATTAAGACTTATTAATTGATTGTTATTATCATTATTTAGATATGAGTAATCAAATAAGTAATTACTATTTGATTTTTCTAAGTAGTATAGTTTCTTAGCTAATTCATAATTAGTTAGCTTTTGATTACTTTTATTAGAAATTATTTTCTTATTAATTTTCAAAAAAGGTGAATCTTGAATAATTACAACAACATTTTTTATTGTCAAAGATATGGTTGCTTCAATTTCTTTTTTAGTTTTGCAAATAAATGAATCTAACTCAAATAGGTTAAAAATTGTGCTACTAATGCTTCTTTTATAAATCAAAATATTTCCAAAAGAATTTTGCTCTATAACCTCAACAGAAAAACTGCTGACCTCAAATTTGTATGCTATAATAACACTTTTCTTCATAAATTAACCTATTTTTGTTATCACTCTCATTTTTGCGCTACGTGATCTTTTATTATTCTCAAATTCGCTTTGAGAAGGAAAAATAATTTTTTGTTTTCACTTTAATTCAGTCTGAACTGGCAATCTTTTTAATTTAGGATCTACATAATTTAAATTTTGAAAGAATCTTTTGACTTTTGCATCTTCCTTGCTATGAAAGGTTATAATAGCTAACTTGCCGTTAACATTTAATAAATCTATAACCTGATTTAGCAAATCATCTAATGCATTTAATTCATCATTAACCGCAATCCTTAAAGCTTGAAATACAGCTTTCGATGGATTCTTTTGTCTAACAATTTTGGCTGGTAATGCTTTTTTAATAATTTCATTTAATTCAAAAGAAGTACTAATTGGTCTATTTTTAACAATTGATTTCGCAACTATTCTTGCTAGCTTTACATCACCATAATCGTATAAAATTTGTGCAATTTTATCTTCTTCTCACTCATTGACTATTATATGTGCATTAAGTTCTGCATCCAAATCCATTCTCATATCCAGTTTTGTATCCTGTGAATATGAAAAACCTCTTCTAGCATCATCTAGTTGTGGACTAGATACGCCTAGATCAACTAAGATTCCATCAACTTTTTCAATATTAAGTTTCGCTAATTCTTCTTTCAAGAATCTAAAATCACTCTTAACTAATATAAAAAGGTCACTCACTAATTTTAATTTTTGTTCGGAATCACGTATTGCTTCAATATCTTTATCAAAGCAAATAAGTCTCCCGTTACCTTGGTCTTTTATTTTTTTTAAAATTTCAACACTATGTCCAGCTCTTCCTAAAGTTAAATCAAGATAAATCCCATTTGGCTTAATGTCTAATGAGTTAACTACTTCATTTAGCAAAACAGGAATATGTTTTTCTATAATTTAACCCCTTGTTCAAATAATTTCTGAGCTAGATTATTAATGTCAATTTCATCTTCGAAATATCTTTCTTTTGCATCATAAACTTCTTTTGCAAAAAGTTCACAGGTGTTTCCTGATCCGATGAAGACAACATCCTTTTTGATAGTGGTTTTAAAAGCTAAATGTTTCGGAATAATAATACGATTTGACTTATCTGGCACAACTAATTCTGTATTTGCAAAGATAAATCTACTTAATTCTCTCAAATCTCTATTAAGCAAATTATTATCCTCAAGTTTAGATTTTAGTTTTTCAAACTCAACCTTATCTCTCAAAACTAATTGTTTGTCAAAACCAATTGTGATAAAAAATTCTTTTCCTAAATCATTAAGTATTTTAGGTGGAATGACAACTCTTAACTTGTCATCTAAGCTTCGCTCGTATTTACCATACATTTCCACTTCCTCCCACTATCAACCAAATTTTACTATTTTTATAAACTATTTTTTGAAAAAAGTATTTTTTTAATAAAAAGCGACAAGTTTATATTTTTTAAAATTAACAAATGAATAATTAATAATTTAGAAAATTACTTTTTTACTAAAATTTGCTAAAATAATTTACATGCTGGTTTAGCTCAGATGGTAGAGCAACTGATTCGTAATCAGTGGGTCGGGGGTTCGATACCTCTAACCAGCACCATAATTGCCGATAATACGAGATATGATGGTGCTTATATAAATAAATTAAAAATTTTTATTAAGAAATATTTTTTTAGGTTATAATAATTAAGCATTTACTTATATGAGTGCCGACTTAGCTCAGCGGTAGAGCAGCTGGCTGTTAACCAGTTGGTCGTTGGTTCAATCCCAATAGTCGGCGCCAGTATGGCCCTATGGTGAAGTGGTTAACACATATGGTTTTCATCCATACATGCGTGGGTTCGAGTCCCGCTAGGGTCACCATTTGGAGAATTAGCTCAGTTGGGAGAGCATCGCCCTTACAAGGCGAGGGTCGTGGGTTCGAGCCCCTCATTCTCCACCATTTGTAAATCACCAATAAAAAATGCCTTCACGGCATTTTTTTTATGCTTTTTTTGTTATCCACTAATTTAGGTGCATAACAAATAAACCAACATAATAAGATTTTTAACTATAAAAAAAAGTAATTCCGATTACCGCAATGAATTATCATATATGAAATAATTGCATCAATATAAAAATCACAAGCACCCAAACTAACTGCTTTAAAATTCAATTTATGCTCTAAATTTTTAAGGGCTTTATATTGGCTGCCAATGCCTAAAAACATTTCAAATAATTTCATTTTCCTCATAACATATTAAGTTTAGCGCGCAATTTGAATTATATTAATTATTTTTTCATTATAAAATTTAAAATAAAAAAAGAAAGGTATTTATAACCTTTCTAAACAACATATTTAATGATATGGTGCGCGAGGAGGGACTTGAACCCTCACGCCGGAAGCATTAGTGCCTAAAACTAACGTGTCTGCCAATTTCACCACTCGCGCATATATGGTGCCGTTTATAGGACTTGAACCTACGACCTACTGATTACAAGTCAGTTGCTCTGCCAACTGAGCTAAAACGGCTTACTTATTTAATGCTATATTATTATATATAATTTTTTTGTTATTTAATAAAAAAAAGTAGCATATATTTTAATTTTTTGAAATATGATTCAAAACACCTATTTTTATTTTATACACTTTTATAAATTAGTAAATTAGTGTTTTTATAAAATAAAGAGATATTTTTTAACTAGCAAATCAAGTAAAACTTGCCTCATGATAAATATGGTAATCTTCGTTAATACATAAATCCAACACTTAATTTAAAACTAAGAAGATAAAGCTTTTGATATTCAGTTATCTCATCAATAACCCCTTCAATTGATTAAATAATTTAAAAATGATATAATAAATTACATTGAGGAAAAATGTTTTTTAAGATTAATAAAAAAAGAGGAGAATCAAGTTTTTTTGCAATTAAAAAATTTGCAAAGGAACATAATATTAAAAAGATTGGTCATAGCGGTACTCTTGATCCGTTAGCCCAAGGTCTTTTAATAGTTGCTAGTGATGATGATACAAAAGTTTTGCCATGACTTATTAATGATACAAAACAGTATTTTGTTGAAGCTTCACTTCATTGCTCTTCTAAAAGTTATGATGAAGGTGAAGAAGTTATTTTTTTAAAAAATAAAAAAATGATTACCAAGGAGCAATTAGAAAATGCGCTAAAACATTTTAAAAATCAAACCAAACAAATTCCTCCAGTTTTTTCGGCCAAAAAAATAAATGGACAAAAAAGTTATGATTTAGCTAGAAAAAATATAGATTTTTCATTAGCAGAATGTAATATTAAAATACACAACTTGGAGTTAATAGATTTTAACTATCAAAAACAATCATTCATCATTAGGACAAAAGTATCAAAAGGAACTTACATAAGGTCATTAATTCATGATATTGGAACATATCTTGAAACGGATGCTGTTGTAAATATTTTAAAGCGAGAGAAAATTGGGAATATTAAATTAAATGAAAGTCTCGATTTTGAGCAAATCAATAACATAAACTCTCTTTTTAGAGTAAAATTATATACACTTACACATTTTGAAGTGAAATTAATAAAGTCAAAATCGGTTTTTTTCGATAGATTTAAAAACTTTAACGGAAAAGGCCTTTTTACATTTAATAATCAAATAATTGGTTGAGGACAAATAAATAACGGTTTCATAACCTTCGACAAGGTTTTATTCAACCGTATATTTTCATTGCCTAGTTAAGAGGTTAAAATGAATAACAAGTACAAGATGGTTGTGTTTGATATAGACGGTACATTGCTACCATTTGGCATAGATGAACTTTCTCTAAGAATGAAAGAAATGTTTCGCAAATTAAAAGATGCAGGTTATATTAATGTGCTTTGTTCAGGACGTGATATTTTTACAGTCGGAAAACAAATACATAATCCATATGTTGATTATTTTATTGGTGCAAATGGAACATTTATTTTAGATTTAAAAACTAATGAATACATATTTGAACAAACTATTGATTATAATGATTTTGTAAAGTTCAGATTATTTGCTAATGAAAGAAAGATACCATTTTCATTTGTAGGATATAAATGGGGCTATTATAATGATTTATTTAATCTAAATCACTGATTCTATCTACCTTATAAAGATAAATTTATATCAGAAAAAGAATTCGAAACAAAAAATGATAAAAACTATCTAATCACTGTTAGCACAAATAATCCCGAATATTGATCTAAGCAACTTAATATTTTATTCGAACACCATAATATGAATATGTGAGTTTTAGCAACATGACCTGGGGGAATATTTCTTTCAGCTAAAGGCATTACCAAGGCCGTGGGTCTAGAAGTATTGGGCAAACTGCTGGATATTAAGCCAAGTGAAATGGTTGCATTTGGTGATTCTGAAAATGACATTGAGATGCTAAAACTAGTTGGTTTAGGAATAGCTATGGGAAATGGAGAAGATACCACTAAAAATGTTGCTAATGAAATATGTTTACCTGTTACCGAAGATGGACCATATTTCAAACTAAAAGAAAAAGGATTTTACGAGTAATCGTAAAATTTTTATTTATTTTTAAAATTATTAATTAAAGTAAAATTATTAATATGAAAATTTTTGAATGAAATTTTAAACAAATTTTTGAAATAAATAATGACTTAATTATGGTTTTAGGCAGTTTTGAAACTCTTCATCTAGGACACTATGAATTAATCAAAATTGCAAAGGACCTAAAAAATTCAGGGGCAAATTACAAATTAGCAATTATGCTATTTAACCAACCATATAAAAAGTCGAAAATACATGAAAACAAGGCCTTCCAAGTCCAAACAAGACTATATACATTATTTAATTTAGGATTCGATTTCGTATTTTTGGTTGATGTTAATGAAGATACAATGAATGTTTCACATTATGACTTTTGCAATAATTTAAAAAATAATAACGTTAAATATGTTGTATGCGGTAATGATTTTTATTTTGGCTTTCGTAGAAGTGGCGATGTTAATTACCTTAAAAAAAATTTTGAAGTCTATACAGCAAACGAACGAAAGATTAATAAAAGAAAAATTTCCTCAACATTAATAAACGAATTAATTGATGAAGGCAACATTTCGGCAATAAATAATCTACTTATTGAAAAATATGCTTTTATTACCAATTTTGATAAATTTCATTTTAAATATCCTGAAAATATCAAAAAAATTAAATCAGGAATTTATATTACAAACGTTGTAATTAATGATATAGAATATCACGGTTTAGTTAAAATTGGCATAAAAAATGATGAAGGTTTTGATAATGTTGCCTATCTTTTAGATCTTGATATAATTCCAAGCAAGTATCAAGAAATATTTGTCGAGTTTGAAGCATTAATAAGATATATCAGTCTTAATCATGAAAATAAAATTCAAGACAGCGATATACAAATTGCCAAAAAATGATTTGCTAAATAAATTAAATTTGGATACTGTGGATAATTTTGTATAAATCAGTCTCAAACTTATTTTGAAGGTAGTATAAAAAATTTTGTGTAAATTTATCTCTGGCTTACTTTTTATAGTAAGAGATTTTTGAGATTAGCAATTACGAAAATCTAAATTTATTATGCAAAAAACAACCAAACAACATGACAAAATTGGAGAATTTTTCTTCCAAATATGTTGTTTGGTGGACTGTAGATAATTTTGTGTAAAAATCTTCTGTTAAATATTTGCTATTTAGTGATCTCTACACAAAATTATCTACGATAGCATTTAAAAGCACGAGTGCTATAGACTTTCAATAAAATCATCAAATTTTTGACTAAATTCGGTGGTTTTTAATTTATTGAAAAAAGGCATACCAATAACTCTTCAATTACCATTATTTGGCATAAGATTGATGTCGCTGTTTATCAAGCTCAATAAATTCGCTTTCCAATTATCATGTTCGATTAGATGTGTACCTTTAGGTTCAACAAATACTTGCGAACTTATTTTATTGGTTTTGAAATAAAGAAGAAAATCAGGTTCAAAACGATCACCACTATCAAAATCATAAAGTGCAAGATCACTAAAACGTTCATTTCTAACTAAATAGAATTCAATATTTTTGTTTTCGAGTCGCTTTGCATAGTTATCACTAAATCATTTGACAAATTCTTTTTCTTCACTTGTTCCATAATTTTCATTAAAAACATATCATTTTTTAGAACTAAGATCCATTCTAAGTTTTTCGCTTGCTTTACTTTGAGGGTTACCATTTCCGTCTTCATCCTCAACATTAGCAACATATATTAATTTATCTTCAATAACATCTTTAAGATATTTAGGACGTAAAACTTTTTCACCTACGCTTGCATCTTTGAGCGAATAAAGATAATTTTCAATTTGTTTAAACGCATCCATAACAGCACTAAAAATATCTCTTCCACTTATTTTTGCTTTCGAGTCATTAGACTTAAAGATAATTTTGACATTTGAACCTAGATAATCAGATGAAGTTAAAAATTCTTGAAGTGATTTAAGATTAGAAAACTTAGATTTTAGAAAATCAAACTTCAGTGTTTCAAAATAAAGCGCACAGCCCTCAAGAATGTGATATTCAACATCTTGAAGATTAAGTTGTTGAACAATTTTAAGTTCTTCTATTTCATTATCTGATTGTGTGTCTAAATCAAAAAGTTTTTCCTCATTAGCCTTAATTTGTTTAACTTTAAAATCAATAGTTTTAGTAAAATTAACTTTATCTTGCTCGCTTGGCATACTATTTTGTTTTGGAACTCTTTTGTTAGTTCAAACTAAAGCATTTTGAAAAAATTCTGAATTTTTAAATTCTTCTTTGAGTTTAATTTCAACTACTTTACCATTATCATCATCAATAAGACCAGTTTGTTTAAGTGTATTTTGAAGGTCATTGATATAGCGTGAATCATTTTTACAGTGATAATAAAGAGTTTCGAGAACACGGTATTTATTGCCTAAGTCTGCATCGAATTTTCGTTTGTTTCGATTTTGTTCATCATTGTTATACACAAAAGGACAATAACGGGCTCCACGTCCAATTAATTGAGCTTCTTTGATAGTATACTTGTTGGTTTTTACGCGTGTATTTTCTTGACGTTCATCATGCAGTCTAACAATATCAAAAAGGTTAAGCACATCTCAACCCTCGTTTAGTTGATCAACTACAAAAATACCTCGCAAGACATTATCTTTATCTTCCAACGTATTGAGCAACACTTGCGTTTGTGCATCAATTGCACTTTCAGTGGATGAGTTAATAATGACTAGTGTTTGCTCACGAAAACTTTCTTTGAGTAGATTAACTAATAATTGATAGTCTTGATGTCCTATTTTTTTAAAGTAACTAAGACTTTGCTTCATAATTGGAATATCAATAGTTTCAAGAGCCAATATGTCTTCAATGCTTAGTTTTTGAATTTTTTGCTTAAACTCTTCAAAAAATTTTTTACTTTCTGCAATGCTTTTTGACTTAAATAAAACCACTGGTTTTATTTCTAAGCCTAAATCATTAAAAAGCATATGACGATATTCACTAATAATTAATGCTATAAGCGATCTTTGTCAATATGTTGTCTCAGAACTAATGTTTTGAAAGTTTTTGGTTCATTTTTCGTCTCTAAAAGTTTTAAGTGGATAGTCAAAAACTAGCTTATCAATGTATTTTTTGTTAATATCTTCATCATTAAGACCTGCAGTTGCGCTAAATTCAAGTAGAAGCGATTCGGGATGTTTATTATATAAACTAATTACAGTGTTTTCCCAAGAAGGTTCTTCAAATATCTCGGGTTTTGGTACTTTACTTTTGGCTTTTGTGCTTGCATTTAGATGATGAGATTCATCACTGATGAATACTACTTTTTGATTGCTAAAATCATATTCACTCATAGCATTTTCGCGTGGACTAATAATGTCATTGTGTAATTTTTGAATGGTTGTAAAACATATATTAATTGAGTCTTTATCAATGTTTGAAGCTTGAAAATTATCAACAATATTGATTTTTATTGTTTTATTGAAGCATTTTAAAGGCGAAGCAAATAAATATTTTGAACTTGCTGGATTTGCAAAGTTTTCTTTAGTTTTTTCAAGAATATTGGTTTGTGATACAAAGAAAATAAAGTTTCTATAACCTTGTTGATATAAAAACAGAATTAAAGCAGCCATTATTACTGTCTTTCCACTCCCTGTTGCCATTTGGAATAGGTTGTGTATTTTATCTTGAGTACGTAATTTTGTATTACCTTCATCAAGATAATACAAAATAAATGACTGAATTGCTCTAGTTTGGTAATCTCTCAATTTAATTTTAGGATTTAGTCCATTTACAATAAATGTATCAAGGTCTTTAGGTGGAAAATAATCTAATATATTTTTTAATTTATCAGCTAAATTATTATTCATTCTCTGCCTCATAAAACGATTTGCTAAATTGTTTGTCAGCTTCACTAATTCCATATGACTCATCATCTATTTGAGAATAATTTACATACAATTTGTTTTTGTTAATTATTGAAATAAGACGAGCTTTTTTCTCATCAAGACTAAGTGAATCAAAAGTACTTAAGCTAGATTCAATTTCTGCTTTACTTAAATAAGGAATTATGTCATTAGAATTTAGTATTTGGTCTTTAACACAAACAATATTGTTGCTAGTTGCTTTTTTTACCAAATCCACTCATTTTTGTGTATTTTGAGCTAATTCGCAGTACACAAATGAACCGCCTCCCTGTCAGCCTACTAACTGAGATATTCCGCCTTGCTCACCATCAATAACTTTTTTAAGCCTTGCTAGTGTGATATCTTCAATATAATCCATTTGCTCAATACCAATATATTGCCGATTCATTTTGTGTGCTACAGCAGCGGTTGTTCCTGAACCAAGAAAGAAATCTAGAATAATATCGCCCTCATTTGTAGTAGCATCAAGGAGTTTTTTTATCAATTCTTCAGGTTTTTGACCCGCACCAAAACCTACACTTTGTTTTGCTCCTACGATCCAATCCATTGAATAAATCCCGTTTTCCTTTGCTTTTATAATGCTTGAAGTCATTATTTTAGAACCTGAACTTGATAATTCAAATGTATAGGTAGGTTTATAAAAAATTTTACTACGCACCTTACAAAAATGGTAGATTGTTTCATGAACGCGAGGCCATATGGTGCTAGTCGCTTTATACCCAAAAGGTTTTCCGCTTTCTCATATCAACTCTTTAAAATAATCAAATCCCAAACTTCTAATCAAAATATCTAAATATGACTTCATATTTTCATCTATACTTATAAAAATACTTCCATCATCCCTTAATAATTTTTTGGCTAGCTCTAATCTGTTCTTCATAAAGACAAGTCATGTTGAATTGTTGAATTTATCATTGTAATTAAATGAATCATTGCCAGTGTTGTAAGGCGGATCAATATAGATACATTTAACTTTTCCTTCATATCTCTTTAATATAGAGCTTAATGCTATAAGATTATTCCCTTTAATGATAAGATTATCTTTTTTATTAAATAATATGTTTTGTTCAACTCCTTGTGAGCTATAACGTTTTGCATTAACTAGGGCTTTAGGATCAAGAAGTCTGTTAATATCATCAAGCCCAAGAGTTTCATTGAGCATAACTTCACTACATTTCTGGTCGTCTTTGTCTTGATTGCCAACTAAAACACAATCTTTGAAGGGGAATGAAAGTACAACATCGTTGCTTTCGTCAAGAAAGTGTCCATTGTCATCAACTAGGCCAATGCGATTTTTAAAAGAAGTAAAACTATCAGGCATAAAGTCTTTTAGGTTGATAAAATCTATGAATTTTTTGTCATTAAAAATTCATATGTCTTTAACCTTAACAAAGAAATTTTTGCATATTAATTCATTAGAATAAAGAATTTCCAAAAGATCGCTATCATGATTATTAACTGCAGCAAAAATATTACCTAATAAAAGCTTATTTTGTTCGGAAGAATAATACTTATTATTATCTTTAAGTATATCTAATAAACATTGAGTTAATGACGTGATTTTTGGTTCCATATTAGTCCTTTCTTTGCAGTTTTTTTGTTGTAAAAACTATAATTAAATTTCATATCTTGTTCACTTATGCTGTGGGAAGTAAAAAACTATAATTTTGTTTGAATTATATAAAAATTTTATCTAAGTTAAGGTGATATTGTTAAGAAATACAACAAAATTTTATAGACATTAGCAAGTATTTTATTACTATTCATAAATACAACAGCAGTTATTCCTAATTGAGGACCTGCTTTTAATCAATTACAAATTATTGCTAAAAAAGAAGATTAAATAATTAAAACAACCAAACAACATATTTGGAAGAAAATTTATCCAATTTTGTCATGTTGTTCGGTTGTTTTTTTGCCTAATAAATTTAGATTTGTGTGATTGTTATTCTCAAATCTCTTACTCAAAAAGTAAGCAGGAGATAAATTTACACAAAATTTCCTATACTACCTAAAAATATATGATTATTAATGTTTCATATTAAGAGATTCTAGCAATCCATTAGCTTTTGAAGCCTCTTTTTTAGCCCTATCAAGTTCTTCGATTTTACTATTTGAAATAGATTCTTTTTGTTTAATTTCCTTATTTGATTGGGAAATCTTCTTATTTAATTTTAAATCCTCTAATAAAGCGTTCTGAAGATTATTATTCGTTGTGTTAATCATAGAATCTGCTTCCTTATTTTTTTGGATTGCTTCTTCATTATCTAAAATCGCTTTATCTAGTTGTTTTTGCTTTTGATGCAAATCATGAGTTTTATTTTCAAAGTCTTTATCAACATCTTTTATTTGGCCTTGAATATTGTTCTTTTCAAGTAAAGAATCATTATTTGATTTCTTAGCATTTTCATAATCTAATTGCTTCTGAGCTAATAAATCAGTTTTATTTTTTACATCTTGATTAGGTAAATTAACCTTATTTTTAGCATTGTCCTTAAGATTATTAGCATGAAGTATTGCCTGATTTAATTCACTTAAACTATTATTTTTATCTTCCAATTCTTTCTTTTTTTCTTCTAAATTAGTATTTAAATTTATAAGATCTTGCTCTGTTTTCGCCTTATTTTGCGATGCTTGTTCAATCAATTTAGCATTATTTTTTAATTCATTATTTTTATCAGCAACTTCTTTACTTTTATTATTTGTGTTTTTAAGTTCTTGTTGGTACTTTTGATTAGCCAGAGTTATATTATTAAGTGCCTCTTGCAATTTATTATGAATATCGGTTTGTTTTTGAATTAACGCTTGATGATTTTTTTGCGACTCTTGATGCTTAGCATTTGCACCATCTAAAGCCTTTGTTTTTTTATTGACATCTTCTTGTTTCATGCTAGCTTCTTCATTCGCACTTTGCAATTTCTTTTCCAAATCCGTCTTGCTTTTTAGCGTTTTTTGGACTTGCTTATTAGCATCATCAACAGCACCTTGCTTTTGAGATACTAAAGTTGTCTCATTATTAACCTTTTGTTTTAATTCATTTAATTTTTCTTGTAAGAAAGACTCTTTGTTTTTAGCTTCTTGCAATAATTTTTGAGCGCTCTGATGTTGCTTATCTTTATCATCATGTTCTTGTTTAGCTTCTTGCAATCGATGCTCTGCATCTTTTTTAGCCTGGCGTGCTTGTTCTGCCCCAACACGTGCAACCCCTAATTGACTAAGTTTTTGTTTAATTACTTCTTCCTTATCCTTTACGGACTTTATTGCTGTATTTTGTTTCTGTTCAGATTGAGATTTTAGCTGCTCATTGTTAGATTTAGATTCTTCTAGCATCCTTTTATCATTTGTTTTCTTGGTAATATCAGCTTCAATTTCTGAAATTTTTTGCGAAGCTTCACCAATTAGATGTTGTTGCTGATTTATCTGGTCTTCATATTTCTTGAGAGAACTAGTTAAAATAGTTGTATTTTTATTAATTTCAGCAATTTTATTATGAATAGCATTTTCATTATTTTCTTGCTTATCATATTCGCCTTCAGCATCCAACCATTTTCTTTTAGCTTCTTTTTCTTCTCTTAAAGCTTCATTATATAGAGATTCTTTATGTTGTCTAATAAAATATTCATCCCTACCTCTTTTTGAATTATTTCAATCTTTTCCCTTTTGCTCTGCGTCAGCCTTTTTTTGCAAATAAGCTTGATATGCCTTTTGTTTTTTATCTTCCAATGATTTCTTATTTCTTAATATCTTTCCCAGTTCTTTTTCTTCTTCGTTACGCTTATCATCTTCAAAACCAATTATTGTTTTTAAATTTTCATAAGCATGATTCAATTCATTAAGTTTTTTATTATGATTTTCTTTAATGCCCTCTTGCTCTACTTTCATCCTATTAGCTTGGTCAATATCTTTTTGCTTTTGTGCTAAATCTATAATTGTTTTTTCAAGATCTCTATTTCTTCTATCGACTTCGCTTGTTGCGCTATCCTTTAGACCTTGAAGCCTTTTTAGTTCTTGCTTTAATATTTCATACTCATTATTCAATTGATTAGCATATTGGTCTTTATCAGTCTCATTTTTTGATGCGCTATCTAGCTCCCTTTGAAATTTATTTCTATCATTTTCTGCGTCGGTTTTTGCTTTGTTTTTCTGCACTAAATCATCATTTTTTTGCTTAGTGTTTCTTATTGCCTCTTCTAGCTGAGACTCAATTTCTCGGTTTTCAGATGTGGCTTGTGCTAATGATTTTTTAGCTTCTTCTAATTCCTTGGTTTTTTGATTTAAATTTTGTTGTTTTTGCTCATAATCAAAATTGGATTTTTTTATTTGTTCAGCAATACTGTTTTGAGTTTCTTTTACCTTTGACAATTCAGAATTTGCATCTTGCAAATCTTTAGAAATACGAGCTATATCATTAATATTCTCTTTTTCCAATTCATTAGCTTGTTGTACTTCATTATTTAGTCTTATATTTTCGTTGGTAAGGTCTTCGGCTTTTTGTCTAGCATCATTTGCTTCTTTTTGTATATCTGCAAGTTTTTGATTTGCTAAAGCTAATTGTTGCTTAGCGTTGTTTAACTCATTATTGATTCGGGTTTTGTCAGTATCAAGAGTATTAAGAATTCTATTTATCTCTGCAACTTCATTTTGCATACGATTTATTTCTTTTTCAGATTCATTTTTAGCCCTTAATGAACTATTATATTCATCTGTTTTTGAATTAAGATCCTTAATTTTTTTATTGATATTTTCCTCTTGTTGTTCAAATTCAGAATTAGCACTGTTTTGGGCATTTATCGCATCTTGCAATGCTTTTTTTGCTTCATCTAACTCTTTGGCTTTTTTAGCTAAATCATCAGATTTTAGAATAGCATCTTTATTAACGCTATCATGATCTGAATTGGCCTTATCTTTTTTATTTTTTGCCTCTTCTAGGGCTTTTTTTGCTTCTTCAAGTTCTTTGGTTAAACGCTCAACTTCTTTAGTGGTGGAAATTACATTATTATTTGTTAGTAGTTTATTTTGTTCGGCTGCTTTTTTTGTTTTTTCAAATTCCTTAATTTTTTCCTTAATACTTTGTAATTGTTTTTCCAATTCATCTTTAGATTTTTTGGCTTCTTCTAGTTTCTTATTTGCTTCACTTAGCTCGTTGGTTTTGGAAATAACATCATTATTTTTTAATAAAGCGTTTTTCTTAGCTTGCTCTAGATCTTGTAATGCCTTTTCTCTAGCTTTTTTAGCTTCTTCTAGATCTTTATTTGCTTTTTCAAGTTCTGCCTGCTTGTCTTTTTCCTCTAGCTTCAAAGTTTTAAAGTGATGAATTAAAACTGTTTCACCATTATAAATCATCTGAAACTCATAATCAGTATCTGGATATAAAGGTTTTTCATTATTAATCCCAAATGACATAGATTTTTCTTCTTTATTAATAACATGAGTCTTTCTTTGTACATTATAAGGAGTTTTCTTAGCATAAAATAAAACTGAAAAAGAACGGTTAGTGTCATCATTTTTATCAATATTTTTTAAATGAAAGATCGCTGAGTTTGCAGTAATTTTTTGGTCTTTTATCTCCAAAGCCAAAAGGCTTTTTTTATCATGCTTATTTTTATTTGTAAGATAAAAGGCTGCAATAGCTCCGGTTGTAATTGATGCTGCCAATAAAGCTGATGTTAATAAAATAACATTACGTTTTTTTCTTTTTACTTTGTTTTCTTCTACATTTTTATTCATAATTTCTTATACCTCTCTTTGATAAAATTAGCTTTTGTAAAATGCCCAAGATTTTTCAAGAAAATATTAACATTTTTTTTTTTTTTTTGCAAACTTGCTACCAGTGTTTATGTATCATTATGAAATAATGATAAAAAGAGGCTGTATGCCGCCTCTTTTTATCGTGTTTTAAAAAAATTGCTATCTTTTTAATTTATTCAAATCTTTTTTTAATTCATCCAGCTTATTTGTTATTTGCAAAATTTCTTGATTTTTCTTATTAACTTCCTTATTAATTTTATTTAACTCTTGGTGTGTCTCATCCTTGATTTTTGATAATTGCTTAATCGAATTAACCATTTGATCTATGTTTTTTTCATTCTTTGTTTTTTGATTATTAAGGTCTTTTAATTTCTGTGCTAATATCGATAAGGAATTTTCTTTTCCTTTTGTTGTTTTTTCATAGTTAGCAATATTTTTAGACTCCTCATCTAATTGCTTTTTAATAATTTCTTTTGAAAACTGCGATGCTTGTGTTTCTTGCAAAAGAAGATTTTTATTATTTGTTTTAGCTTCAATGTTCTTTTTTTGTAAACTAATGTTCTTATTTTGCTCTTCAATTTGATGTTGAACTTTTGAAATATCTTCCTTAGCTTTTTTGATTAACTCATTTAAGAGAGGAATTTCATCATTAGCTTTTTTTAATTCTTTCATTCTATTCATTAGTTCATTTTCTAGTTCGAGCAATTTATTATCAATAGCAGCCTTTGCTTCTTTAGCTTCCTTAAATTCATCATCTTTTTGTTTAGCATCTTTTATTTTTTGGGTAACTTTATCATTTTCTTGAGTTAATTTTTCTCTTTTTTCTTTTCTTAGTTCTTCAGCTTGTTTTTTATCTTCTAGTAATTTTTGCAGTAGCATTTCTGCATCTTTTTTCTTTTGTGCTACAGCTGTCATTTTTTGTTTGACATCATCTAATTCATTGGTTTTTTGTTCTAATGATTCTCTTTTTTGCTTAATTTCTTCTTCTAAATTACTTAGTTTATTTTGAATATTGCTTTCAGTTGTAAGGCTTTGTTGATTTTTTTGCTCTGCTGCATCTACTTCTTGTTGATTGGTTTGCACATTGCTTTTATTTTGTTCCACTTTTGCATTTGCATCATCATGTTTTTTCTTAGCTTGTTCACTTTTAGTTTTTGCCGCTTCTAATACTTGCGTTGCTTCAGAAATTTCATTTGATTTTTGATTTAAATCACTAGTTTTTTGTGCAATTGTTGCTGAAATGGAAGATAATTGACCATCAAATTTTGCTTTTTGTTTTTTTACATCATCAAATATTGTTTGAGCATCATTTTTAGCACGTTCTGCCTCAGCCATTTCCTTCGTTTTTTGTGCAAGTGATTCTTTTAGTTTTTCTAGTTCTTGTTGCGAATTAGTTTTTTGCTGATTGAGACTTTCTATTTCTTCTTCAATTTTTTGTTTCTTTTGTGTTTCTTGTTCAATATTTTGCTGTATTTTTTGATCATTCGTTTTTAATTTTTGTATTTTAGATTCAACATCTTGAACCTTACTTGTAGCACTTTTAAATGAAGCATTAACTTCATTGTTTTTATTTGTTAATTCTTCTTTAGTTTTTTGAAGCTCACTTAATTGCGATTCTTTTTGCGAAACTTGTGCTTCTTTAGTTTTTATTTCTTCATTAGCTTGTTTATAAGCTTTATCTGCCTGCTCTTTTGATAATTCAGCTTGCTTCCACTCTTCTTCTGCTTTTTTAAATAATTCTTCTTTTTGGGCTAGTTCTTGGGCTGCTTGTTCTTGGGCTTTTTTATTATCATCTAAGGCATTTCTAGCATTTTCTTCTTCCTTTTTGAGTCATCCTAATTCCTTTTCAAGGTGAGCTGCTCTATTTTTTCTTTCTGCTAGTTGGGTCTCTAAATGTTCTCTTTCATATTCATCATTATCATCATCTTGAATATCTAGTTCTAATTCTTTTATTTCAACTTCTATTTGATTTAGTTCATGTGTTTTACTGTTTATCTCAGAATCTAATCTTTGATGTTCATAGAGCGATTGACGATATTTTTCATCAATATTGGATTTTTTAGATTCAGCTTCTTCCTTAACTTTATTGGCCTCTTCTTTTGTGCTTTGTTTCGATTTTAATTCTTCAGTTTTCTTATCTAAATCATCTTTGGCATTTTTGGCTTTTTCTTTTGTGCTTTGTAATTCGGCCTCAAGCATTGATTTTTCTTTTGTTATAGTATCAACATTTTTTGAAGCCTGCTCTAATTCTGATTTAGTTTTGCTCTTTATTTTTTCAACTTCCATTAAGTTTTGCTTTTCTTTTTCTAGTTCTGCTTGAGCTTGTGCTAATTCAGAATTGTTTGTCTTTCTTTCTGCTTCTTTGTCTTGTATATTTTTAATGGCTTTAGTTAATTGCTGCTGGTTTTGTTCTTCTTGTTGCTTAATTTGCTGATTTTTTAATTCTTCTTGCTGTATTTTTTCGCTTAATTGTGCATGTTGTTTATTGATTTCTTCTAAAGAATCTTTTTTATTTTCCAATTCATTACTTGCTTTATTTTCTTCTTCAGCTAGCCTATCAACCTCCTCTTGCAGCTTATCTTTTTCTTGGTTAGCTTCTTGTATTTCTTTTTGAATTGTTTGTTTTTCCTTGTTTTTTTGAGTCAAATCAGATTCTTTTAACTTAGCATTTGCTTTTGCACTTTCAAATTCATCTTTGGCTTTTTGTTGATTTTCTAATGCACTAGCTAATGATTCCTTAGCCATATCTAAATTCTTAGCTTTTTGTTCTAATTCATTTGCACTTTGTTGTAAATTTTTCTTTGCTTCTTCTAATTTTTGTATCGCTTCTTTTTGTTTTTCTAATGCGCTTGCAATTCATTTGTTGCAACATCGACTGCTTCTTGTTTAATGCTTGCCTCACTAGACTTTTTTTCTAATTCTTTTGTTAATTGCTCTATAAGTGCTTCAACATCGCTTATTTGTTTGCTTAGAGATTCTATTTTATTTTCTACTTCTTGATAATTTAATTGAGCTTCTTTTTGTTTTTGCTTTAATTTTTCAAGCTCATCTTTTAAAGCTGCTAGTTCTTGCTGTTTTCCTGAAAGATTTTTATTGGCCTTATCTTGTTCTTCAGTAACTTGTTTTATATTTTCTTTTACTGTTTGTATGACTTGATTAGCGCTATCTTTTATACGCTTTTGTGACTCTAAATCATTCATTTTTGTTTGGACATCAGCTTGTAATCTGTTTAAATCTTCTTGAAGTAACTTGTTTTGATTCTTAGTTTGCTCTAAGTCCTTTTTAGCTTGCTCTAATTCCTTAGTTTTTAATGCTAATTTCTTAGCTTTTTCTTCAAAAACTTGTTCTGCTTTTTTAAAATCCGATATGGTTTTTTCGTGCTGCGATTTTAGATTATCTAGTTGTTTTTTTATTTCTTCTAAAATTCGACTATGTTCTAAAACTTCTTTTTCTTTTTTTATAGTCTCATTTTCTATTTGCTTTAATTTATCCTGAGATTCCGCATTTAAAGCCTCAAAATTTTCGATATTTTTATTTATTTCATTAATTTTGTTGTTTAATATTTTTTTCTTATTTTTTAGCTTTAACAGCATGTTTTTAGCAAGAGATAATTCTCTTTCCTTCTGCTCAATAACCTTTTTATTTAAAGATTGCAAATTAGAGCTATCTTGTTTTTTGCTTATACTATAAACAAAAACAGAACCAGCTGCCACAACTAAAGCAGACGATAATGATAAACACAATGCTAAGGTAATTTTCTTTTTTCTCATTACAATACCACCTATAAAAAATGCTTTATTTTAATGTATATATATAAATTATTTAATATAAAAATAAACTAGCCTAATATCGGTTTTTAATCAAAACAATATATATATATATATATAGTAAGACATATACTAAAAAACAGATAATAAATGGTACTTTATACTCATTTTTTATGCTTTTCTTGCGCTTTTTTTAGGATTAGTGCTAATAAATTATTTAATTATCGCCTTATCTATTTTTTGTTTTATTTTGTATTTTTTCTTATTTTGCATGTTTTAACATGTCATATATTTAAGATAAATAAAAAAGTAAAACAAGAAACTTCTAAATGAAATTGGTTGTTTTACTTAAAAATATTTTTTATCTTGTTTGGGTGGCTTTTAGTAAATCTTGTTTAGCAACTTCTAGACTCTCGGTTTTTTCTGCGACATCCTGAATTTTTTGACTAACTTCACTAGTAAGTTTATCTAATTCTTTTTGTGCTAATTCTTTATTTTTTAGTTCTTGCTGAATTTTAGTACCAAAATTATTGATTTTTGATTCGGCTTCTGCTTTTTGATTTTTAATATCTTCTAATTCTTTATTTATTTCAGTTATTAAATTTGTTTTAGATTCAACATCATTTTGTTGTTTCTCTATTTTTTTATTTGCATCATCTAGCAGTTTTTCCTTCATTTCCTTAGGGAATTGAACGGCTTGTTTTTCTTGCAATGCAACATTTACAGCGTTTTGCTTTTCTTGAATATTTTTTTCTTGTTGGGAAATGTTTTTACTTATATTTTCAATTGCTTGAGGTGCGTTGGCAATTGTTTCGCTAGCTTTTGCTATAGCCTCTTTTATTTCTTTTATTTGTTTATTTGTATTACTTAAATTGCTATTAGCATCATTAAATTTTTGAATTGCTTCATTATGTTTTTGGTCAGCAATATCTTTAGCTTCCTTTGCCTTAGATTCAATGCTTTTAACTTGATTTACTGCTTCGATTTTTGAATCAACTTCCTTAGTCTTTTCATCTAATTTCATTTTTGCTCTACTTGCATTTTCTTGTGCTTGCATTCTTTTGTTAGAAAGATCAGTTTTAGCAATTTCTAAATCAGCCTCCGCAGCTTGTTTTTCTTTTTTAGCTTCCTCATTTTCTTGTTGTGCAGTTTTTAAATCATTTGTTGCTTGCTCCAAGTTTCTTGTTTTTTGTTGGAAATTATGATCAGATTCATCAAAGGTTTTCTGGGCTTCATTTTTCTTTTGAACTAAGTCTTGATTATTTTTTTCAGATTCATTTTTAGCTAATTGTTTTTCCTCAAATTCCTTTGTTTTTTGAGTTAAATCAGTTAATGCACTAGTTTCTCTTTTTGTGGATTCTTCATTTCTAGTTTTTGCTGCTTCAAGCGCTTCTTTAGCTTTGGAAATAATATTTTTTTGTAGGTTTATATTACTTTTTGTTTGAGCAATCTCGGTTGTTAATTCTTCTAATCTTTCGAAATAGCTATCCTTTTGTTGCTTAATTTGTTGGTAAGCGCCTTCAGCTACACTAGATGCTTCCTCTTTTTGAGCCTTTTCTTCTGATTTTGATTTAAATTCTGGTTCAATTTTGGCTTTTTCAGCTTCGGCTTCTGTTTTCTTAACATTAGCTTCATCCAAGGTTTGTTGCGCTTTTGCTTTATTTTCATTTGCATCAGCTAAATCTTTTTCAGCTTGCTCGATTAGTTTATTAGTTTGCTCTATTTCTTCATTTTTAGCATCAATTTCATTTTTAGCTTGTTCAATAGCTGTATCAGCATCATTTTGAGCCTTTAATAGAGCCTCAACCTCCGCTTGAAGTGTATTTGTTTCAGCGAGAGTAACTCTAGCTTTCTCTTCTGTAGTTTTCAAAGTATCTAAAACAGAATTATACTTAGCACTTGCCTCACTTTTGGCATTGTTATAGCTTTCTAATTCAGCTTCTAGACGTCTTAATAATTCGTCCTTCTCTGCTATTTGTGCTTTAGCATTTTCTAGTTCTTGTTTTTTAGCGTTAACAGATTCCTGTGTTTTGACTTTTTGTTTTTCTAAATTATCCTTGTTAGTCTTTTTATTATTTCTTTCTCGCTCTTTATTGCTTAATTTAGTCCTTGTGGGATTAAAAGTTTTTCTAAGATAATTATGAGCTTCTACATCGAGTTTATGATATTCTTCATAACTTACTTTTCTATTATCATACTTTGCCTTTAGATCAATAAGCATTCCAAAAAGTCTATCTTTCTCTTTTTCTACCTTATTAAATTCCACTTTAGCCTCTTGGGCTTCTTTTTCGGCTTTTTCATATTCAGTATTTGCACTAGTAATTTTAGCTTCTAATTGAACTAATTCGTCTTCTAAAACTAGAATTTCCTGAGCTAATGTATCTTTGTTTTGCTCAGCTTCCTGCTTTGCTTGCATTGCTTCACTCTTAGCAGTTTCTTTTTGGCTTAATTCTAAAATTCTTTGATCTAGTTCGCTTTTAGCTTCGTTCTCATTATTTCTTTTTTCTGCCAATTGTTCTTCAATCTCGGTTTTTTCTTGCAGTTTAGACTGGTATTTAGCATCTAATTGCGGAAATTTTTGCTTTGCATCATCCGATATTTTTTGGTCTTGATCTTGTTTATTTTTAATTTCTTCTAATGAACGCTGTATTTCGGTTATTTTATTTTTTAATTCTTGAATTTCAACTGGTTTAGTTTGTGGTGCATTTGTAGCATCTTCTATTTTCTTCAAGGCTTCCAATCTTTGCTGCTCTATTTCGGCAACTTTTTGTTGTGCTTGTTCAAATTGTTGAGCCACTTGTGCATATTCTTTTAAAACTTGTTCTAACTCATCTTTCTTTTCTTCAAATTTAACTTGTGCCTCTTGTTCTTGCATTTGCAGATCATCAAATTTTTGGCGTAAATCGCTTTGATTATTTTCAAGAACTTCTTTTTCTTTTTCAAGTCTATTTTTTTCTTCTTCGTTTTGGGCTAATTCTATTGTTTTTTGATCTAGATTTTGTTTTGCATCAACTATCTCTTGTTTGCATTTTGCAATTCTTGTTGGGCTTCTATCAAGGCTTGATTAGCATTGTTAAATGATTCAATCTTTTGTTTTAAATCTTCATTACTTATCGACAAGTGTTTTTTTGCTTCATCTAGTTGCATTAAAACAATGTTGTGAGGTTCTCTAATTTTTTCTATATCATTAGATAAATTATTTACCTCTTCTGTTTTTAGAGTAATCGTATTGTCAGTTTCTTGGATTTTTTTAGCAGCTTCTTCAATGCGTTTTTCATTATTTGTAACTGCTTCTGATAATCCATCTAATTTTTGCTTAGCCAACATATATTCATCAGAAAGTTGATTTTGCTGCGTTTTTAATTGATCTAATTCACTTGTTATGCTATCTAGATCTTTCTTTTTTGATTCATACTCAGTAGAAACCTTACTTGCCTTATCCGAAGCATTTTTCTTCTCGTCAGTAGCATCTTGAATAGCTTGCATTAATTGTGGTAAGGATTGTTCCTTTTGAATTAATTCCCCTGATTTTTGTTGACTTAAAATTTTGGCATCTTCCAATTGCTTCTGTGCTAATTCTTTCTTTGTTTTTGCTTCTTTTAATAACTTATTAACTTCTTCTAATTGCGCTGTTTTTAAATTAAAATTTTCTAATTTTTCATCAAAAAGTTTTTTGGCGCTATTAAAATCAGATTGAATTTTTTTCTGTTCTTGTTTAGCATCTTCTAACTTAGTCCTCGCCATCGCTAAAGCACTATTAGAAGTGCTAAGTTCTGCTTCCTTGCTAACTAAATTTAAACTAGCTTGGTCTATCTTATCTTGGATATCTTGATTTGAAGATTGAATATTTTTAATATTTCTTTCAATATCGCTAATTTTCTTACTCAATTCTTTTTGTTTATCTTGCGCTTTTGTTAACTTATCTTTTGCAGATTCTAATTGCGCTTGCTTTTGATTAACAAGTTTTGTTTTTTCGGCAATCAATAAATCTCTTTGAAGCCTTATTTGATTGCTTTTTTTAATCGACGTATAAGTTATTGCTGTTGCTCCAGCAATAACTAAGCTAGCTGACAATGTTAAACACAATGCCAACACTAGTTTTTTTCTTTTCATCATAATTATTCCTTTATAAAATATTTCATCAAGACATATATAACATTATGTTTTTATGACTAAAATCAATGTTTTTTATATTAATACAATAATTTATATATGCACTTATATTGTATAGAGCACGAGAAAAAAATTATAATATTTCCTAAATATTTTTAATAGTAACCAATTTTAATAACATATTTTTTATAAGTTTATGTCTTTATATTATAAGAGATTCATACATCAACAAAATTAAAAAACAACTTAAAATAAGTTGAATTTTAATTTTTTTAAATTTCATTTTTTAATTTTATAAATAGTTATGCTTCTTAAAATTGTCTTGCTTCATAATTTATGGCTCTAAGTAAAAGAAAATAAAATCTATATGCTAAAAGTCGTTATTTTATTTAATTTTTAATGCTAGCGATACAAAGTCATTTGCATTTAGCGAACCCTTTCCAACAAGATATCCGCTCAAATTCTTTACTTGTTCCAATCTTTCTATACTATTAAAGCAAACAGAGCCACCATATAAAACAGGAACATTTTTATCTAATTCATTGTGAATAAAATTTACAACATTTTGGATATGTTCGACCTTTGGAATAATTCCATTACCAATACAATAAACAGGCTCATATGAAATAATTAAATTATTATAATCACTAATGCCTTTTAGGGCGCTTTGGATTTGCTTTTGTAAAACATCAAACGTACGGCCAGTTTCGAATTCGTTTATCGATTCCCCGATACATAATATAGTTTTAATATTAGTTTTTTTAAGATGCAATATTTTTTGGTTGATTAATTCATCAGTTTCGCTAAATAATAATCTTCTTTCACTATGCCCGATAATTACAAAATCAACATTTGCTTCAATTGCCACATTAAGCGATACTTCACCAGTATAAGCACCATTTAATTCATGGAATATATTTTGCAATCCAAATAAATAACTACGCTGAGGATTATTATAAGCTATATATGTGCTATCAAATGAAGGGGCAATGCCAATCTTAATGTTATTTAATTTGGCTTTATTTTCATCTATGAGATAATCAAGAGCATCGATATAAGATTCGACATCTAAAAAAGTTTTATTCATCTTAAAATTTCCGATTAAATATTTCATAAAAATTCCTTCTTTTGTTTTTTAATTTATTATTAATTAAAATTCTTATAAATGTATTGCTAGCATACCAATAACTAGTGTAAGGGAGGAAATGCCGATAATGAGATATGAAGCCAAGTTAGTTGATCCTAAAATATTTTTGTTCTTGCTTTTTTTTGCTTGTTCGATATTATAAGCATTTCTTTCACTATTTAAAATCTTATCTTTTTCAAATTGATTCATACCAGAATAATATTTAGCCTTAGCGCGCATGTTAATGCGATAATTATGATAAAAGCTTAATATCGGCGATGCCAATCCTTTACCAAATCCGCTACGAGAAATTAAGACCAATAAGCCAATACCCATAACAGTTACACAACCAACACTAATTGCATTAGACCATGTTATTTTTACAGAACTCTGCTTTTTTAAAAAACCTGTTAATAATATCATTAAAATCATTAAAAAAATTGAAATAAAAAAATAAATAATATTACCTAGTGTTCAGCTTCGTGATCAATAACTTCCAGATTTTCTATATTGACTTTTTCTATAATTTTTTTTCTTCATATCTGTTCTCTTTAATTACTAATTATACTTAATTAATTATAATTAAAACAGATAAAAAACATTAGACAATATTATTCGTCTAATGTTTAGTTAAACTATTTTTTAACTCATTTTGCAATTTGTTCTTTTGTTCCGTATATTCAATGTTCTTTATCAACTTGATAATTAATTGGCATATTTGGAAACTGTTGCTCATAAATATAATCAATATTAAATGAAACATTTTGAAACTTTTCATTAGCATTTGATATTTTGGGAATTGCCTTAAACAAATTAATTGTATATGGGTGTAAAGGATTATTATAAATAGCTTCCGTTTTACCGCTTTCTACAATCTTGCCTAAATGCATAATTTGCACATTATCTGCAACATATTCAATCATACTCAAATCATGGGCAATAAATATTAAACCAATATTTTTTCTAATACATAAATCTTTTAATAAATTAACAACTTGCGCCTGAATAGAAATGTCAAGAGAAGCAATTGGTTCATCGGCAACAATAACTTTTGGTTCAGTAATCAATGCACGAGCAATAACAATACGTTGTAATTGTCCGCCACTAAATTCATGTGGATAGCGATATGCAAATTGTTTTAATAAACCAACATCTTCAAGAGAACGATAAATAATCATTTTATACAATAATTCTGAAATTAAATATTTAGCAAATGGAAATGAAAACTTATAATCATAAAGATTAAATCTTTTAGACCATTTCGTATGATGAACGTCAACATTTTCACTATTTTTCTTATTAAGATTTAATTCAACTCATTTATAGTCAATGCCAAGCAATAGATAAATACGCTTAATGTCTTTTCTTAAATAATCTCTTTCGATATTAAATGATTTTAATGTATCCTCTTTCAAGGCAATATCAGAGTTATACATTTTAACAACAGTATCTTTATCTTTTTTGATAGCCTGAATTTTTTCAAGAATCCTTTTGATATCTTTATTTGTTTTAAAAATATTTAGGTCATTAGGTTTTGCTTTTAGTGATTCTTTTAATACGTTATATTTCTCGGTTAGAGAATTAATTTTAGTATCATAAAGATTTTTAACATATTTAATGAATTCAAATTTATGTTTTTTGTATAAATCATTGCAAATAGTTTGATCAGCCACTAAGCGTTGATACTCTGCCTTTTCAATTTGGATTTGTTGATACAAGTCATCAATAATTTTCTTATAACTTACTAAGAAGTTAGAGCGACCTTGCAAATACAGTTCTTTGGCCTCTTTAAGTTTTTTATGCGCTTGTGACAATTCTTGATGTGAATATTGTGGAACTTGTTTTAGCGCTATTCTTTGCTTTAAAGTAGATATTTGTGAATTTAATTGTTCTAATTCATCGCGAAAGTTTTGCTCATTTCTATTGGAAATTTCGGTATATTTAGAAAAATCAAACTTAAAATTTTCTTTTAATGTTTGCTTAATTTGCGCTAACATTATCTTTGAATACTCAATTTTTTCTAGATGTGTATTATAAAAGTTCAAAACATAACTTTCAAGCTCTTTAACCAATTGTTTTATATCTTCATAATGTAAAAACGTTAAACATTTTTTTAATGAATTTAAGGTCATCACTCTTGCTTTGAATAGATATTCATTTTTTAAATTATACAAATAGAAATCTAAATCAGTAGACATTAGTCGTGCAATATTCACTAAGCCTCTTTCATTTTTATTTTCTACACAGAAGTTACTAAACGTATTTTTAGAAATATAAATTTGATGTTTATGCTCTTTTATTAGTTGTTTTTTCTTAGTAAGAAGATATTCCAATTCCTTCACATCATCATATTGTTCACAAGATAAACAACTTAATTTACTAATTTTCTTAAATTCTTCTTGTGCTTTTCGATATGCTAATTCTTCCTTAGATAATTCTTCGCGACGGTATTTAGATTGCATTTCATAATAGAAATTTATCAACGACGAAGCGTTTGAATACATATTATTAATAATCAAACTTTCCATTTTTTGTTTTTCTTCTAGGTAGGCATAAAACAACGAAAAGTTATCTTCACGGCTCAATTCCTCATCTAATTTAAAATCAGCGAATGCCTTTTTTCATTTTGAAAAGAAAGGATTAGCAAGGCGATTAATTTCTTGATAATTTTGAAGTTCTAGCTTCATGGCTTGAATTTGAAATGTATATTTAAATGTTTTTTTGACTTCTAACCAATCTTTGAAAATATCATTTATTTTAGTTTTCATTATACCGTTGACTAATAACGGTTCTCTTAGGATTGTATAAATATTTTGTTGACTATTTAAAGAAGCATGAGGATCTTGAAAAATCATTTGAACGTTTTTACGTAAATATTTTTTAAGCGATAGGCTAATATGCTTACCTGAAATTATTTTATCTTCTAGTCGCACAAATCCATTATAGTCATCATAAAGTCTCAATATTGTTCTACCAACAGTTGTCTTCCCTGAACCAGACTCACCAATAAGACCAACAATTTCTCCTTCATGAAGATCAAAAGATACACCATCAACAGCTTTATTAATGATACCTTGACTAACAAAATATTTTTTAAGATTATCAATTGATAATATAACTTTTCTTTCTTCTTTATTTTTCATTTTGAAATGCCTTTTTAAATAATTCTAAACGATTTTGTAGATCTTTTGTGAGTTCAACCTTCGGTGCTTCAGGACTTAATAATCAAGTAGCGGCTGAGTGTGTTTCAGTTATTGGGATTAAAGGAGGTTCTTTAATAAAATCAATTTCAAGAGCATAATCATTACGAGGAGCAAAAGGGTCACCAACAGGAAGGTTAGCCATATCTGGTGGCGTTCCTTTAATGTTATACAATTTTTCCTCTTTTGATTCAGGAATAGCAGATATTAAAGCTCATGTGTATGGGTGGGCGGGTTGTGTAAAAATTTCTTCTTTCGAACCTTTTTCAACAATTCTTCCGGCATACATAACATAAATATAATCACAGAATTTCGCAATAACGGAAATGTTATGGCTAATTAAAATAATGGAAATCCCCATTTTTTGTCTAATTTCTTCAAATAAAGCGAGAACACTAGCCTGAACAGTAGGATCAAGAGCAGTAGTTGGCTCATCAGCAATAATTAAATCTGGTTTAAGAGCAACTACCATAGTAATAACAATTCTTTGTTTCATACCACCTGACAGTGTATGAGGATAAGCACTAAAAATCTTTTCGACATCCCTTAAACCAAATGTTTTTAATAAACCTAATAAATAGGATTTTTTTTCAGTATATGTTTTAGCACTTCACTCAGTATTATTATTAAGTGCATCTAATAATTGTTTTCCAATGGTGCGAGTTGGGTTTAGCGATGTTAAGGGGTCTTGAGGGATATATCCAATTTTTTGACCTCGAACAATTTGCCAATATTTTTCTTTTTTAAAAATGTTGCTTAGTTCCAAATCACCAATTTGAATTTTATCAGCGCTTATAATTCCATTCTCATTAACATTAATTAACGTTTTTGATGTTACTGATTTGCCAGAGCCTGATTCACCAACTAATCCTACAATTTGCCCACGCTTAACATCCAAGTCAACACCACGAACAATATGAATAGTTTTTTTTCTGCCTGCTGGAAAACTTACATGTAAATTTCTTACTTCTAACAATTTATCATCTTCCATTATTTCTTGCGATTGAAATCTAGAATATAAATATGATCGCTTTTGAGTAGTTTGTTTTTTAATTTGTGACATAATTATTTTCTCTTTCCCTTAGTTATTACTCTAGGATCAAGGGCATCATGAATACCGAGAGCCATAAAGTTTAGCGATAATGATAGTAATAATAATATTAATGTCGGAAGTAGGATTACTCATACGTTTTCACTAGCTTCTGAAGCCGATTCAATTAAGATCTGACCTAAGTTAGTATCATTCCCAGATTTAAAGAAACCAAGAAATGCCAATGATGCAACTCATAAAATTACACTTGGAACATTTTTAACAAATGAGTTAGCAATTTTCCCAATAATTGCAGGCAAGGCGTGAACAAATATTTGTCTTGAGGCAGAAGCACCTATTGCTTTTGAGGCTGTTATATATTCTTCGTTTTTAACGGTTATTATGTATAACCTTGTTAAACCCACAAACAATGGCCATCCAGCAATAGACATAGCTAAAATCAAGGAAATTTGGTTTGTCCCAAAGATTCCAACAAATATAAGAATCCAAATAATTGTTGGTGGAGCATTAAAAATATTAATTATTCTCATAATGATTGTATCAATTAATTTACCTGCATAAAAACCAAGGACCGCACCTAAAGTGATGCCAAACACAGCTTGAATTATTGTGGTAATAATAGCAATTTCAATCCCTCTCCATGTTGCATATCACGTTGTAACTCATATATCATAACCAGTTGAAGAGGTTCCTAAAATGGTTTTTAATGTAGGAACTTGCGGTATTAAAACCTTAGTTACATATTCATCAGTTAGTAAAACTCCGTTAGGTCTTGAGTTAATTAAACCATTCAGAACTCACGCTTTAAATAAATGATAAGCATTATAGTGAATAAATAATTGACCTTGATCATTAGTGTCAATGGTTGTTGAATTTGTAAAGAATGCAAATCAATTATTTCATTCAACTTCTTGTCCTAATTCCTTTCCATGACTAACAACATAATTATAGAATTTATAAATCTGATCGTCGGGTGTTATAGCTTTAGTTACAAAAGGTGAATATGCCGGCGGCAACGAGTTAATAAAATCATAACCATTAATTGGTTTGTTGGGGGTATAATTTGTGACTAGACTTGATGGAATTAATAATGATGCCAGTAATATAAACAAAAACACAATTAGCGAAACAACAACAATTGGGTTTGAAAAGAATCTTTTTATAATTTCAATAGCCATTTTTTTAGGGCGCCCTGCTATTGAGGAGGTTTGAACCTTATCACTTTCAGAAACAAAACCGAACTTTCTAGATAGTTCAGAACTTATTTTGTATTTTTTGTTAAATTCTTTAATCTGAGATTGTAAATTATCTTCCATATTTAACGTTCTAACCTACCTTTCATTATGGATTTTGAGACATAGAATTATGGTTTTGTTGATTCAATGCCCTTTTTGCATATAGATCTTTTTCAAGTTTCTTTCTTTCTAAAAATGCTTTAAAAAATAGCCAATAATTTTTCTTATTTTGTGCAGAATATGTAATTTTTGGATCTAATACAGCAAACATTACATCTACAAATATCTCAGCAGCTAATCCAATTCCAGTAAAGAATATCGTTGAAAACATAATAATATTAATTTCTCCAGTTGGAAATGAATTAGCAATAACAGTACTTGTTCCTGGAACATCTCAGTATCTTTCAATAATAATTGAACCAGACAATAGCCCAAGGAATGAGCCAAATAATAAGCTAAATAATGGAATCGAAATATTTCTTAATACATACTTAAAAAATATTTGAGTAGCCTTCAATCCTTTGGTTTTCGCTATTAAAACATAATTAGATGTTAATACAGTAATTACTTGATTTCTTGTATAACTAACATATACAGCCATTGAAGTTAAGGTAATAATCAACACAGGCGGTAGATATGATACAAATAATTTACCAAATGTTGGTTCAAGAGCGTCTCTCGGAACTACGGTTGGAATACCAATTTTTAGTGAAATGGTAATTAATATCGGAGCTAAAACAAATGAAGGAATTGCTACAAATAATAGAACAAATAAATTAGCGCCAGAGTCAAATAATTTTCCCCTTTTATAACCGGCAAAAACACCAATAGTTATACCGCTAATTGAGCTAATAATAAATGCAGGAAGAGTAATTCTAATCGAATATTTTAATGGGGTAAAAAATAATAATTGTATGTTAGTATATTCAGAAGGATTTGGATTATTTTCTTTATTAATAATAAATCCAAAATCACCACGAAAGATATTTCCGATATAGCGGAAATATCTTACGATGATAGGAATGGGCGTACCATCTTCATATCTAAGCCCAAAAGCTATTTCATTGTCATATGTAAGTTGCTCAATTGAGAGCTTATTTTTAGGATTTTGAAATAGTTTTTCAACTATTGCTTTAACCGGACTTTGCCCAAAAGCGCTGACAAGTGTATATACAACAAAAGTTATAATAAACAATGTCAGGAGTGCAAATAATATTCTTTGACGTATATATCTAAACATTGTATAAATTAGTTTTTAATCTTTCAATCTACATATAGATCGACACCAGGATTTGTTGAATCAGGTACGACAAATTTTTTCTCGACTAATGCTCTACCAAATTCGTTCTTTTGTTTAAAAATTGCATATGTGAATCCAATATTAAAGAATGATGTAAATTGTTCCATTAACTCAATTGCTTGTTCATTAGTATGTTTTGCAATATATTGTAATCAAAATGCTGCTGTTCATGCATAAGCATCTGTTCCATACTTGCCATCCTGTGATGTTCAAGGGATTGCTTTATTATTGCTATCTCTTTTTAGAAAATAGTGTTCTTTCCCGTTTTCAGTTCTTTTTTCAAAGGTAACAGAGGTAGTATATGGTAGGTATTGTCCCTTATATTTGTTTTCAACTAAATGAAGATCCGCAAACGGTACTGAACCAATTCACTTATGTGGTCCATCCTCGTTAGCATATTTAACCATATCCTTTGCAAGTTGATAAATTTTTGGATAATTTTCTCTTATTAATTTGTTTTTATCACCCGAATCATTTGCTGCTATTCAAGTTAATGTTGGAACTAGGTTTGCGCTAAATGAAAGGCCGTCATACCCTGAACCGATTGAGTCGTAGTCATATGATCACGAAACAGTTTCTGATCCATTTGATCCTCTTGATCTAAAATTATCAAATCTAGGATCATCTTTATTATCAGTGTAATATATTGATAATTTTAATTTTGGATGTAATTGTGAAAATGTTTCTTGAATACTTTCAAATGCTGTTTTATATCCCTTAGGTATATTTACAAATGGAAAGGCATATTTAAACTCAATATCTTGGTCTTTATATTCAGGAAATTCTTTATAAAAATTATCAATTAATTTATTTAGTTCTTCTTTAATTTTTTCAAAACCGGCAGATTCAAGTTTTTGTGATCTCGTTCCGTTCTTTTTAAATAACACTTCTTCATTTTCGCTAGGACTTATTTCTTTGCCTATTGTGGTACCAAAATCAATTTTTCCAGACTTATCTGCCTTTAGAGCAAATAAAGAGTTTATTCTGTCTCTGACATCATTTGGAGTTCTGAATTTTGATGATTGTTGGTCATTACCGCCAATTGGTGAACCATCTGCAACTTTTGCTATTCATGCCGATGACTGAGAACTGGTTGCTTGCGAAGCAAACTCATCTCAATTAATTGCAGCATTTATTAAAGTTCTAAAAATTAATCCACGACCAGATATAAATTCACTTGGATCATTTAAACCCTTTGATAGCTCGTCTCTTGTTGCCCCATAAACTAATTTAGCAAAAGCATCATTGAATTCATAGAAATTAGTTTTTTGCCCTTGAGGAAGTGCTCTAACAAATGGTTGTGCAACGTTTCTATAAAATGGTCTATTTGTATTTACAACTTGAATGTAACGCAATCCAAATTTCTTACCATCTCTCAAAATTTCATCTTGTTGTGCTTTATTTAATTGACTAAATGCAATTTGCGAAACGCTACCTTCTTTGTACTTATTAAAAATTCTGTCTGCAAATGTTTCTGCCGCAACGTTTTGATTATATATAAACACTATTTGCTCAATAGTATCAGGGCTATTCACAAATTTTTGATCATAGTAATTCTTATTTTTCTTAAGAATTAACTCCTGTCCTTTTTGAGGCGATATATAATATGCGCCATTGTATAAAGTGTTTTTTAAACTTACTCCATATCAATAGGCTCCAACCTTATATACTATAGAATTTTTATCTAATTTTTTAATCTTATCTTCAAATTTTTTGGTTTCACCATTTTGCAAACCGTTATAGTTATATACTGGCAATTGCTCTGTTTGGTTCTTTTCATCAATATATTGGGAAGGAGCTGGTTGAAAGGTATAATCTCTCAATATTAACTTATTAAAGAACTCTGTAAATTCTGGATCATTATGATTAGAAATTTTTTCAAATGTTACAGCATCATCTAATCCTACTTTTTGTATAAATTCTTTTTCTACAGAAAACTTCTTATGATCAATACCGAAAAGACTGAATAAATAATCATTTGAATACTCCTCTTTATCAGTAAAGGCTGATGAAGAAGCATCTGATAAAACTTTGGCAGCCTCTTTATCAAGTTCCTCAGAACCACCATTTTTATCTCTGAATGATTGGCTGACAGAAAGTGTTCTTAATCACGAGTAATAAAAATCTTTTGCATTAACTTCATATTTCGTCTTTTTACCCGTTTCGTCAACTCAAAAAACGCCTTTTCGAATAATAAATTGAACTTTAGTAGCTGATTTTAATTTATTATCAAAGTTAAAACTGTTGATAGATTTTTGATTATTCGATTTTAATTCTACTGAAGCAGAAGTGTAATATTTAACTCCGTCTTTTTCGCCATTAGGCTCTGTCATGATATCGGCATCATCGGAATCAAATGTTGTTATAGAACCGTTTTTGTCTGTTATAACAACAGCAGAAGCCATTGCTAATGCCTTTTTTGTTCAAGTTGGAGTTGTGATATATTGAGCAGTTCCAATTATTTTACCACTTTGATCCTTTTTGACTTTGTTAGTTAAAACTGGTTCTCCGATATTTTCAATGCGAACCAAACCAGCTGAAGTTTGTTGTGTCGTTGCGACACTTACATATCCACCATATGATCTTGAAGCATCATATACAAATGCTTGTCCTGTATAAGGTGAGTTATATTCAAACACGTATTTATGAACTTTACCGCTTTGTAAGTTGTTGCTGCAGCTTGCTAAAAGCAGGGGTACTGAAGCACTAAGTAAAGGTAAAGAAGCTAATAATATTTTGTTTGCTTTTTTCATTTTAATCTCCATTTTTTATAATTCCATAAAAGTCATTAAGGTGTTATTGTATTTAAAAAATTATTATCTAGTTATATAAAATGACTTATATAAAATTACAAAATAATTATAAATTATTTTTAATCTTTTGTTAGGTTTTGCTCTTAAAGAGGCGCATTTTCTCTTGTCTTTCAATGTGACTTTTTTAATACATTTTTGATTGATTTTTATTACTTTTTTATTGAAATTATTTAAATCTGGGTTTTATTAAGAAAATGCTAAAAGATACTTTTTTATTAAGAAAATTCTTATGTTTATTGAGTAATTATGTACCTCTAAAATCCATAATCTTAGGACGGTAAATAATGTTGAAATATGAAAAATCTATATTATTCTTTTTAATTTTAATCTTATTAATTATGATATTTAAATGTATAAGTTGCATTACAAATTCCTCCAAGAATAATATTTTTATTTCACGAATTCATAGAATTCATCTTAATAATACCCTTGTTGAAATTAATAATTTCAATAGCAAAAAATGCAGCTATTATAGCTGTGAACATACTAGAAATTTGATAATTTTCATTTATTTTTTTTATGTCCATCATTTTTTCCTAACATTAATTATTTTAACAACATTTAAAATTTTTTTGCAAAAAAATATAATACTTTTTAAATTTATTTATAAAAATCGACTTAGTTTTAGCAGTTTTATTAATATAAAAAATAAAATAAAAAAATAAAGCAATATTAGATATTTTTGATATAATTTTTTTAATTCAACTTGTTATAGCTAATTATTTAGCATAATGAATTGGATTAACATAGTTAATGTCTTATCCGAGCTTTTTTGCTTATTTCACTAAATAATTTAGATCAGGGTCTGCGGAGTCTGATTTTTTAAAATTGTGATAAAATTTTACTATTATGAATTCAAAGACAAAAAATATTATTTTTAACGAACATAAAGACAATATTAAATGAGACATATATTTTATGTCCTTAGCCAAATTAAGTGCATTTAGATCTAAGGACCCAACAACAAAAGTAGGGGCCTGTATTGTAAGCCCAAATAATTATGTCATTTCATTAGGTTACAATGGAATGCCAACTAGTTTTAATAACACCGAGGTTGATAATGACCTAGCTTTTCCATGGAATCGACCAAGTTGTTCTGATGATGTGCTACATTCAAAATATACATATGTTGTTCATGCTGAAGCAAATGCTATAATTAATGCTAATCTAACTAATTCTAAAATTGAACCAGGTTCAGCAATTTATGTTACACATTCGCCATGCTATAACTGTGCAAAATTAATTGTCCAATCAAAAATATCGAAAGTTTATTATGCTAGTGAATATAAACCGGAAGCAGATGATTTTAAAGCTAGCCTAAAAATATTTAGCACCTTTGGTGTTGAATTTATAAAAATAAAAAATGATTTTGATATTGATTTTAAAATAAAGAAATAATTTTTTATTTAATTTAAATTTTTAGGTCTTAAAAATAAATTTAATATCACAAGTTTGATAAATATTTTTAAACTATAAAATGTTGCAATTTGACTAAGAATTAACAATTTTTTATTAAAAAATTAGAAAAAAATAGCTCTATTTTAGGAATTTCATAAGAAATTATTTTATTTTTTTCATCTACTTTAAAATCAAAATAATTTCTTATGAAATAAATAAGAAAAATTATCAAGCAAGTCTTGATAATTTTAATTATTTTGTTATAGTTTCTCCACATGATTGGGAGCCAAAAAGAGTTGCTAGATTTATAAATATCGATGAATATTTTATTAAATCAAACATAAAAAAAATCAATTTAAATTTGTTTTGGTTATAAAAACCACTAAAATTTAAGTTAAAAAAGAATAAAGTCATCATTAAATTAAAAAAATTCCCACTTTTTGGGGAAAAATTAAACAACTAAAAATATAAAAAAAATTGCCTATATTTATAGCAAGCTTTTTTTGTTCCCTGAAAACTGAATATCGACTTTTTTTGTTTTAGATAACTTCTATAGAATCACTATTAAACCAATCAATTTATTAG
>NZ_JBSQAX010000010.1:0-32286 GCF_053851575.1 Mycoplasma sp. 2261
CAGTTGATTCAATCAATACTAACAATAATCTTATAAATAATATAAAAAATGAAGCTCCAAAAATTGAAATTGATTACAACGATCCTTCTGATGATGAAATTAAAAGAATTATTGACACGTTTTTTAATAAATACTTGTATAACAAATACGATAAGGCGAAAGAAGGAAAAGGACAAAGATTTGGATTTTCAATAGATAATTCACACAATAATAAGGATATAACTATCCATAATGATAATTTATACGATACTGAAGTGCCGAAAGATGAGCCTGAGTTAAATGTTCCGTGAGATGAGGATGATGAACCTAGTCAAATGCATACTCAACCAAAAACGCAATCTAAAAAAGAACAAAAAAGTGATTCTAAACCGAAAGTTCAAGATTTAAGCGGGCAATCAAAATGAGATAATTTTTATGATCTTTTCTTAGGCGGAATTAAGGGTAAAGGTCCAAACATTGAAATATATGACATCCCCGGCGGAAAGAAATAATAAAAAATCTGGATTAAATCCAGATTTTATTTATTATATTTTCAACAATTGGTGATGTAGTAATTTACAGCTTTTTGGAGCACTTCCCGGTTTGAGTCATGAGTAATGCGATTCACCATAGCTTCCTCAATTCCAACTCACTCAACTATTTCTATTTCTCCCGGCTTATTTTTTATATCAAAATTTTTTGGTTTTGCTAAAAAAAATATAACATCTTTAGTTGTGTTTTTGAATGGAGAATATGTTGTTTTTTCTTTAAAGCCATCGATGATTTCAATATCAACATTTGTTTCTTCTTTAACTTCTCTTAGTGTTGTTTCGATCTCTGTCTCATTTTTTTCCATATGTCCCTTAGGAAATGTCCAATGTCCGGCTGTTTGTTGAACAAGCAAAACATATAATTTAGATTCAATATTATTTAACACTACTGCGCCGCATGATTTAACGTATTTCATTTAAGATGCCACCTCTTTTTTTAATTGTAATATTTATTCCCAATATTGTAATTATATTTAAAATTAGAAGAGAATCAAAAATTAACTTGATTATTTTTAAATTCATGAATAAATTAATATTCTTTTCCCTACTATGTAGATTTTTTTGTAAGTAAGCATTTATTATAGCCTGGTGAGTTCCATTGATTAGAAATATTAGTAGAAAAAAAATTAAAATAAAAGCAATTAAAGCAATAACTAGACCAAAAACGGTTTTTAATAATTTATTATGATTAAGATTTTTTCTTTCCTTAAATATTGGCATATAACTAAGACTAGTTAACAACATAATAATATTTGTTAGTGTAATTATAGCTAATATTCCAATTAATAAATTTTTATTGATGTCTTTTTTTAATAATGCTGAAGCAATTATTTGTATAACGGATGCCAATAAAGCTACTATTACTAATACAAAGAAAGTGTAGAAATTGCGCTTAATTTGTGACTTGATTAGGTTATCAATTTTATTCATATTTATTATTATATATATTAAAATAAATACTTTTTACTATTAGTTAGAACTTAGTAAATGTTTTTTAATTTCAATAATAATAGTTTGTTTTATGTTAACATGATTTTTTTAAAAAAAGAAGTTTTGATAATTTTTGCTTATATAATTTAATACAATAATAGCATAGAATACCTTTGCTTTTTTGATAGACCTTTAACTAAAGGTTATTGTGTTTTTTAAATTTAAAACATTGGTATAAAATATATTATTTATGTTTAGGGAGAGTTCTGTGATCACAAAAAAATATTTAGCTCTATATCGTCAATATCGTCCAAAGACATTTGAGGAAATTTGTGGACAACAACACATAGTAGAGACACTAAAAAATATTATTCATGAAAACAAAATTGGCCATGCCTATCTATTTTGTGGTCCGCATGGTAATGGTAAAACTTCGACAGCAAAGATTTTTGCAAATGCTATTAATTGTATCCACCGTAGCTCAGAAAGTCCATGTTTAGAATGTATTAAATCGATTGATAATAATATTGATATTATTGAAATCGATGCTGCTTCAAATACCGGAATTGAAGATATTCGAGAACTTAAAGAGAAAATCAAACATTTGCCTACGAATGGTAAATATAAAATTTATATTATTGATGAAGTCCATATGTTATCAAAAGCAGCTTTTAATGCTCTTCTAAAAACTCTCGAGGAACCGCCAAAACACGCTATATTTATTTTAGCAACTACTGATCCTCAGAAGATCCCGCTAACAATATTAAGTCGTGTTCAAAGGTTTAACTTTAAAAAGATTGATAAAAAAGTATTATTTAATCAGCTTGTTAATATATTTAAGAGAGAAAATATAGTGGCAAAGGATGATGCCATTAAGTTAATTGTTGATTTGGGCAATGGCAGTTTTAGAGACACGTTAAGTATTGCTGATCAAGTCGCTATTTATTGTGCAAATGAAGAAATAACTAAAGAAGCAATAGAAAGGCTCTTCGGAATAGTGGATTTTCAAAATATCTGATACTTAATAAAATGTATATGTGCCAACGAGCATAAGTCTTTAATCGACAAGTTTAATTATTTGGTTGAAAATGGCGCTAGCATTGAAAAAATTGTTCTGCAAATATTTAAGGCATTTAAAGACTATATAATTATGAAAAAAACTCATGACGAATCATTATTAGAGTTTGCTAATAAACAGCAACTTAGTGAACTTGATATTGATGATGAAGCTTTATTTAAATATATAGAATTAATTCAAAGCGCAATAAGAGATTCAAAAAATTCTGATATTCCCAAAGAACTTATTGATCTTTATTTATTAAAGATGTCTTCTTATAAGAAAAATAATTTAAATGATGTGATTATCAAAAAAAATATTGAAGATAATAATTTTTCATTTAATAATAAAGAAAAAGTTCATCAAGATAATTTGAATAATGATTTCCAACTGGTTGATGACGAAATTGCTAATAATGATAATCATAAACAATTTAATTCAATTTTTGATCTTAAAAGCATTTCTAATCAATTTGAAGCTCCTAATGAAATTAGCACACAATCAATCAAAAAAGAGCTCAAAGATGTTGGAATTGAAGAAATAAATGTTGATCAATTGCTTGAAAAAACATCAGAAATTCTTACTGTAGAAACGGCCAAGGAATATGAGAATTCAGATTTATTAAATGATATTATTAGTGCTGAGTATAATGATCTTGCCCCTTCTAAGACTGTCGAAATCCTTAAGGCAGAGTTAGACCAAGATGAGGTTAATTCACTTGTTTTTATTTACCAATACGTGCGAATGAAGATTTATAATTACGATTCCAAGGCTAAGACAGATATTGATACTATGTATTACAATATGATTGAAAGAAGAATTAAGAAGGAACTTGGATATTTGATTCCTTTGTTGACAGATTTTAAAATATTTTATAGTATTGATGACCTCATTGTTTTAAAAAGTGAAGACATTGCAAGGGTTCATCAACTAAATTTAAAAAGAACTAGTCCTGATTTTATTGAGGCTGTTAATAGCATTTTTGGTAGATACACAAATGTTGTTGCAATAACGCGTAACCAGCTTGATAATGCTATAAAATATTGTAAAGAAAATTGAGCAAGCAAAAAAGGCGAAGAAATTAAAATTATTAATTTGCCAAATTTAGATAAGTATAAAAATAAACAAAATCCCAATGTAGAATTTGCTAAGAAATTATTTGGCGATATTGTGAAGACATAAGGAAATTAAAAAAAGTAAGGAGAATTATTATGAACATTAATGAAATGTTAAAGAATGCAAAGAGAATTCAAGGAGAAATGGAAAAGGATGAGCAAGCTGTTGCTCAACAAAAGTTTGTTGTTGAAAAGCAAGGAATCAAGGTTACAATGAGTGGCCAAAGAAAAATTACAGAGATTATTATAAATGAAGCATTAATAGATCCTGAGGATCCTGAATTAATACAGGATTTAGTTATGCTTGCAGTTAATGAGGCTCTTGAAAAAATTGAAGCTGCATATGATGAAATTGGGGCAAAGTATTCAAATAGCGGGTTGCCATTTTAATGAATTTACAACTTAGAGATAAAATCGTTGAAGCTCTAAAGATGATACCTGGTATTTCAAAAAAGCAGGCAGGCAAAATTGTGACTTATTTTCTTGAGGTTAATCCAGAATACACAAGTACATTGTTTTTGGATATTATAGACTTACAAAAGCAAACCAAGAAGTGTACACAATGCTTAGCATATACTACTAAGGATATTTGTGATATTTGTTTAGATAAAAAAAGAGGTAAAAAACTTTTTGTAGTCCAAGATAACAATGATATTGAAAAAATTGAGCAGTTGGACATTGAAAAAGGCAAATATTTTGTTTTTAATGAATATATCAATACTAAACAAATTAGTAATGAAACAACTAAAAAAATCAACCATTTATTAAGTGTAGCATCAAAAAATGACGAAATTATTTTAGCTTTAAATACTGATATAAATGGCCAAATAACAATGAAATTTCTTGAGAAAAAGATACGAGATGAATTAAAAAATAAGGATCTGTATCAGCTATCTGTTGGTATTCCTTTCGGAATGTCAATCGATGCCGCCGATCCGATTTCGTTAAAACAGTCAATATTAAACAAGAAAAAGGTGTAGGAGTATTTATGGGTCGAACAGGTAAATTTATTGCTTTTGAAGGCATGGACGGATCTGGAAAAACAACTATTATTCAAATGCTAAAGAATGATCTTATTAAGGATGGATTAATTGATAATTTTGTATTTACTAGAGAACCAGGATCTGCTTTTTCAAAAGAGGCTGAACACATTCGACAATTAATTCTTGATAATGAAAATTCATTTAGCTCGATGGTTGATGCTTTGCTTTTTGCGACAAGTAGACGCCTAAATCTTGAAAAAGGTATATGGCCTGCCTTGCAGGAAGAAAAACATGTAATTACAGATCGTTATACAACATCATCATATGTTTATCAAGGAGTTTTAGGTGAGGCTGGCTTGGAAAAAGTAGAAATAATTAACCAAATAGCAACAAATAAAACTGAACCTGATTTAATAATATTTTTTGATCTTGAACCTTCTGTATCGGTTGAAAGAATTACTAAGATGCGTGAAGGAATGGATAGATTCGAGACTTCCGATGTATCATATTATTTTTCTTTGCGAGAGGCTTATAATAAGGTTATTGCAAAAAACCGCTCTAGATACCGTGTTATTGATGCAAATTGTTCTATTATTGATTTATATGAGAAAGTTTTAGAAATTCTTAAAAAAGAAAATATTTTATAATGATTGATTTTGTTTTTAAAAAAATAATTGATAACTCTCTCTTAGAGCAAAAATTAGGGCAAGTTTATTTATTTTCATCAAAAAATATTAAAAGTTTTGATGAATATTTTTTATATTTTATTAATAATGTTAATGGTGAATGTTTTGAAAAAATTAGCGACATTAAACTAGGCGATATTTACTTTTATGTGGATGGAAGAAAAAATACAATTGGCAAAGAAAATATTCTTGATGTTATGAATGAAACAACTGAAACATCATTGTTATCTAAAAATAAGAAAAAAATACTAATAATTGACACTGTTGAAAATGGTACACAGCAATCACTTAATAGTCTCTTAAAGTTTTTAGAAAATCCACCCCAAAACACCGTTGTTTTAATGTCTTGTAATTATATTTCTCAGGTTATAAGTACAATTAAATCACGTGCATTCATTATTGAATTAAATAATACCTTAAATACAAGAGATATTAATGAATTTAAGCCATTTAAGAATTTTTTTGTTCATACAAATAGTGAATATAATGAAGACATTATTCCTATTTTTACAGAATTAAGCAAGTCAATAGTTAATTCCAATAAAGAGCCGCAAAAATTATTAGTTAAAATTATTAGTCATTTTAATTATGATAATAAGGAAGTAATCATAAATTTTATGATCATGGCATTTATGGATATATATAAAGTAAAAAAAGGATTTAATGATTTACTAATCTTGAATGATTATAAAATACAACCAACATCATTTGATTATGTTCCTATTTATAAAATATTATGTGTTCTTCAAGAAACTAAAGTAAATCTAAAAAATGCAGCAAACTTTAATCTACAAAAGGCTATTTTATTGTTGAAATTAGAGGAGTTCTATGGAGTTTAAAATTTATATCGTTGGAACCCCCATTGGAAACTTAGAAGATATAACCTTACGCGCTATTAGAATTCTAAATGAAGTCGAAATTATCTTGTGTGAAGATATAAGAGTAAGTAAGAAGTTATTAAATAATTTTAAAATAACAGGCAAAAAATTGATTTCTTATCATAAGTTTAATGAGAAAGAATTGGCTCCCCGTGTTATTTCCTATATATTATCGGGAAAAAAAGTTGCTTTAATTTCTGATGCTGGTATGCCTTGCATTTCTGATCCTGGTTTTAATTTAATTAGTGAAGCGAATAAAAATGGAATTTTTGTCGATGTTATAGGGGGAGTTACTGCCTTTACTCACGCATTCATAAAATCTAACTTTGGATCTACATTTAACTTTATTGGTTTTTTGAAAGATAAAAGTGGCGAGAGAATTAATCAGTTAAAAAAAATTAACGAGGGTGTTTATGTGGCGTATATATCGCCATATAAGCTAATAAGTACATTAAAAGATTTTGATGAAGTTTTTTCTAAAAAAGTTGATATTTACTTATGCAAAGAGCTAACTAAACTTTTTGAAAAAGATTATCGCGGGACTCCAAATGAAATTATTAAATTATTAGAAAATGAGCCAATTAAAGGCGAATATGTAATTGTCTTTAATATTAAAAAAGAAAAGCATATTAAGATTAATAAATATGCAAAAAAATAAAAACCGGAATTTTCCGGTTTTTAAAAAATTATTTATTAAGAATTAATTCTTTGATTTAGCAATAAATGCATCTAAACGGCTAGCTTTTCTTGCACCATTATTTTGGTGTAAAACACCCTTTGAAACAGCTTTATCAATTTCATGGTGTGCTTTAGCAACTAATTCAGCTGCTTTTTCATCTTGTGATGTTGCTGCTAATTTAGCTTTTTTGATAGCAGTCTTTACAGTTGATTTAATAGCTGAGTTACGTGCGTTAGCTTTTTCGTTAGATAATATTGCTTTTTGTTTTGATTTAATGTTTGCCATTTTTTTGCCTTTCTTGCTAAAAAAAATAATTAGCATACTAATTTTACATAAAAACGCAATATTTTTTTGTATTTAGTTACTATTTTTGTTTTTTGTTACTTTTTTTAATAATTACACATTATTTATTTTAATTTATTAAAATATTTTTATATGAAAAGCCCTAATATGACTGTTTATAGAATAATAAATAAAGAAAAATATTTAATAAAACTTTATTATACTTACGATAATTCCTTTTTGCTATTGCAAGAAAATAATTATTATGTTTTGCAAGGTTCAATTATAAAATTATGCTCTAAGGAATGTTGAAGGTTTGTGGATGAAACAATATTAAAAATAACTCAAAAAATCAATATTGATAATCAATATTTTCTTGGTGTTGATTATAATAAGAAAACATTTTATTACTTAGGCAAAAAAGTTAATTTTAAAATAAGAGAAAATCTCATCATTTTTGATGATGAAAAATTTGAGTCAATAAAAATCTCTAAAAAAATAACTCCTTTGTTAGCTGAAACTTATGTAAATGATCAATTGAATAAAAAACTAATTGCCGTATTTAAAATTTATGCTGATGAAGCATATAAAAAAATTGTTGGTGAAGAATACAATCTAAAATTTATTGTTATGAAAAAAAATACTTCATGAGCTTCAATAAATATAAGGACGCATAGGATAAGCATATGCAATAAATTAATTCATTTTAGTGAAGAAATAATAAGATATGTTGCCTATCATGAGGTCTGCCATATAATTCATCCAAATCACTCAAAAGCATTTCGGGATTTGTTAGAATCATTTATCCCCAATTTTCGTGAACTTGATAAAAAACAAAAAAGACACATTTTAGTCTAAGGAGAAATTTATAAATGGAAAAACAAGCTGTGGTGTTGTTGATTGTTATTTACACAATGTTAGCAATAATATTAATCATTGACTTAATTTTTATTATAAGACATTTTAAAAATAAAAAAAGAAGTAAAATGCAAAATGAAGAAAGTGAAATTAATAAAGTTGATCTAAACACCGAAATTAAGAAAATAAGTAGGTTTATACCTAACACGAAATATATAAAGGAAGGTAAATATAGACCTGAAAAATTTGACTCCTTTATTAGTGGTGCCCTAATCATAAATAGCTATGGTCTTTTTGTTATTAAAAATATAAAAGATAATGCTATGCTAGTTGAAGGTGATTATAATAATCGTGAATGGTTTTTAACTACGCCCAAAGCCAAATATTGTATTAATAACTTGTTTTGGGATTTGAATAAAAATATTGATAATTTACTTCCTTTACTTCCTAATAATCTTCCAGTGATTGGCATTTTAATATTTGAAGATATCGATAAAATTGATATTAATAATTATCCAGGATATTTAGGCTTCTCTAAACTCAAAGATTTATCAAGTTTTATGAATGATGCAAAGCGCCAATTAAAGCCTATAATAACTCCTGAAAATGTTGAAAAAATTGTTGAATTATTAAATAATAAACGTCTTGAATTTTAGTTTGATGTTCTTATAAGAAGTATTGCTAAAACATTGCTTGTTTATTGAAAATGATTGCTTTTTTAGTATTTAGTATCTTAAAAAAATAAAAATTGTTTATATAAATGAATTAAATTATTTTTTTTGTCTATAATTAAAGCATAATATTATATAAAATATAAAACAATAGAAAGGAAATAATGACCAAAAGTAAACTAGAAAGATATTACATTTCTGAAAAGATTGGTGATGATAAAAAAGTGTCATTTAATTTCAAAAAAGCAAATCAAAAAATTTCAGGTAATTTTACTGAATTTGTTGATGCTGTTTCAGAATTTATTAGAGTTAGTGAAAAATCAAAAAATGATACTCGTGTGTGATTTCATCAAGACGGGGCATACCGTGGAAGTGTTGATATAAAGAAAGCTCGTAACATAATTGAAAAAATATTAGAAGTTAAAGTTGAAAATGAAAAGGCTATTGAATATATTGAAAAGGAGGATTTGGTGGATAAACCAATGCCAGTTAAAAAGATGAAAACTACCCCTATGATCGATTTAGAAGCAGAAGCATCACAAACAACTTTTTATGTTGAAAATATTGAAACAAGAAAGGCTTCACAAGTTTCGGCTCTTGATGTTAAATCATTTTCAAAATACATAACAATTATTGAAAAGGTTAAACAGTTAGGCAATACATTAGTTGTTTCATTTCATTTAGAAAACGAAGGCAATTCATCAATGACTCATGAATACATTATTACAGGTTTTGCTGAAGAAGCAATGAGCTCATGTTCATCATGCAAAGCAATGCCTCACAATAAAAAACTTGGTTTATGACGTGAAAAAAGAGCTTTCCTTGCTTTATTCACAATATTAACATTATTAATTATTGTTAACATTATTTTAATTGTATTACGTGTAAAGGCTATAATCTAAATTAGATATATAAAAAGTAAAAATTTTTAAAAAAGTTAGGGCTACCTAACTTTTTAAATTATTTTAATTCGCGTTTCAGCATTGATAATTTGGTTATAAATTCTTCTTTTGAATATATTTCGGTTTTTTCGCTGCCATATTCTCTTACAGCTAATTTGTTATTTTCAACCTCTTGGCGTCCGATAATAACTATAAATTTAGATTTTTGAATTTGTGCATCGCGAATTTTTTTATTTATTCTTTCGTTTCTTAAGTCAACATTAACATTAAAATCTAAATCCAAAAATTCCTCAAATAGAGATTGACAATAATTATTTAAATCACTTACAATTGGCATTATTGTAACTTGTCTTGGACTTAATCAAAACGGTAGAATACCTTTGGTTTGTTCCAATAATGTAGCGATAAATCTTTCATAAGTTCCAATTAAGCCACGATGAATTAAAACAGGTGTTTCAAATTCTTCATTATCATTAACAAACTTCATGTTAAATCTATGGGGGAGCAAGAAATCAAGTTGAAGTGTTGACATTGTTATTATTCTATTTAACGCAGTTCTAACTTGAAAATCGACTTTTGGACCATAAAAAGCTGCTTCACCTATAAATTCTTTGTATTCAATGTTTAATTCTCTTAATACTTCACGAAGGTCATTTTCGGCTTTGTTTCACATTTGATCATCCTTAAAGAATTTTTCTTCATCATTTGGGTCCCTTAAGGAAAGCGAAACATGGTCTATTTCAATTTTAAAATCTTTGAGTGCCTGTAGAATCATTTTATAAAGGTGTTTAAATTCAGATTTAATTTGGTCTGGTCTAACAAAAATATGTCCTTCGGTTAAATCCATAGATCTAACTCTTTCTAATCCAGAAAGGGCACCTGATTTTTCATAGCGGTACAACCTAGATTGTTCAGAATATCGTATAGGTAAATCACGATATGAACGTCTTGTTGAATTAAATAAGATTATATGATGCGGACAAGTCATAGGGCGTGCCACAAGAGTTTCATTATCCATCAATATAGGGCTAAACATAACGTCTTGATAATGTGACCAGTGGCCACTTATTTCATATAATTTTTTTTCTCCAAAGTGAGGAGTTAAAACCTCGGTGAAACCAAATTTTTTATCTAACTTTAAAACATATCTTTGGATTGAATTGTGAATTTTCATTCCATCCTCGAGTCAAATTGGGAAACCTTGGCCCGACAGTTGACTAAACATAAAAAGGTTTAGATCCTTGCCTATTTTGCGGTGGTCTCTTTCCCTTCTTTCTTTTAGAATTTCTATGTAATCATCAAGTTCTTGTTTAGTTTCTCACGAAGTACCATAGATTCTTGTTAACATTTTGTTATTAGAATCACCCTTTCAATAGGCCCCTGCAATTGATAACAATTTAAAATGCTTAATTTCTTTAGTATTTTCGATATGCCCACCGGCGCAAAGATCTGTGAATAAAATTTCATTAGTTTTTGGGTGTTTGAATTGAAAGAAGGTTATTTCTTTTTTTTCATTTACGAATTTATCATATAATTCTTGCTTGTAGGGTTGATTCTCAAAAGAGAAAAAGTCTTTTTCGACTTTTTTCATTTCATAGCCTTGTTCAGCTAGTTTTTTCATTGTTTTTTCAATTCGAGGTAAGTCTGATTCAAAAATTGGATTTTCAAATTCAAAGTCATAGTAAAAACCCTCCTCGATAGCAGGACCAATTGCCAGTTTTGTATTTGGATACATTTTTAAAATTGCTGCAGCTAATAGATGACTAGTTGAGTGATTTAATTTATTATTTGATTTCATTATTTAAACCTAGGCCTTTCATAAATTTTTTAAGAGTAATTGAAGCGGTTTTTGAAGCCTTTTGTGCTCCCTTTTTTGCTTTTTTTTCGATATCTTTTATTACTTCATTGTATTTTGTTTGAATTTTAGTTAAAAAATCTTTAACTAAGGTGCCCACTTCTTGCTTTAATTCACCATAATTTTTTTCTTTGAAATGTTGTTCAGCTTCCCTTAAGTCTATATCTTTAAGTGAAGAATAAATTGATAATAAATTTTTAATGCCCGGCTTATCGTCTGAGATGTAAATTTTTCCTTCAGAATCAGTAACTGCTTTCATTATTTTTTTATATCCTAATTCAGGATCGTCCAATAAATAAATTGCTGATTTTTCATTTGCATCTGATTTTGACATTTTTTTAGTTGGGTCAACTAGTGACATAATTTTTGCCCCAACTTCCGGTATATATGGCTCAGGAACCTTGAATTTAATATTGAATTTATTATTTAGTCTTTGGGCTATATTTCTTGTTAATTCAACATGCTGCTTCTGATCAATTCCGACAGGCACTAAATCAGCATCATATAAGAGAATATCAGCAACCATCAATGTTGGATACATTAAAAGTCCTGTTGGAATTGTTTCCATACCATTTGAACTTTTTACTTTTTGAGATTTATCTTTAAATTGAGTCATTCTGGATAATTCACCAATAGTTGTATTTGTTAAAATTAACCAGTTCATTAAACCATGTTCCATAACATCTGATTGAAAAAAAAGGGTCGATTTTTCAGGATCAATTCCACAGGCAATAAATAAAGCGTATATATTTTTACGATTTTCTTCAAGGATATGTGGTTCAATAGGGAGGGTTAGAGCATGGAGATCAGCGATAAATATATAGCTATCATAATTTTCTTGCAATTTAACCATATTTTTTATTGCTCCAATATAGTTTGCTATGGTTAATTTTCCTGTAGCCGTAATTCCACTTAAAACTCTTTTTTTGTCCATTTTGTGCCTTCTTTTTTTAATAAATTCTTGTATAAATTTTATAACTTTTTTAAAAATATCATATTAAATAATTTATTATTTAATAATCCAACATTATAACTTTTTTATGCTTAAATTAAGTTGAAAAAATAATTAATAAATTTTATTTGATATCTTTGTTGAAAATTACTATTAATTAAATGTTTTTTTGATATTAATTTTAAATTAAAATATAATTTAAAAGTAGAAATTTTTAAGTGAAAAAGGTGTTAATATGAACCCAAAAAACAAATTTTTATATATCTTTTTAATCATAGTTACTTTTGGATTTATTTTAATTTATTGAAAGAAAAGATTTAGACAAACCAAACCCAAGAATTATCTCTCAAAGGAAACTAAATTAAGTTTTAATTTTGATGTATTTGTTTCGCTATTAGGTGGAAAAGAAAATATTAAATCGGTATCAGCTACACAAAAAATTTTAAAAATTAATTTTCTTGATAAGGCCAAGATTGCTATACCGCAATTAAAAAATCTTGATGGTATAACCGGAGTTGCAATTCAAAGTAAAACTATTTCTTTTGTAGTTGGTAATGTAGCCAAACACATAGAGCACTTAATTAATGAGGTAAATTAAAATGAATAACAATACCAAATATCAAATGTTAATGGCTAATCTGCTAAATATTGATACCTTTGATTCTTCATTGTACAGTTCAATTGATAACGAAAAATATTTTGATGTGTTAAAAAATTTCGGTGAAGAAACTTTTGATCATATATACAATAACTTTAATATAAATTGCACGATTTCTGATATTGCAAATCGGATGATTGCAACAAAGGTTTATGAAGCTAAAAATAAGAATGAAGTAATTGCTATTTTTGAAGACTATAATAAACGAATTCCAGAAAATTTATTTAAGATGCTTGGTACAAATTTTGAAAAAGCAAAAGCCATTATTGTTGCTAGTCAGGAAACGGAGTTTCAAAAATCAGTTGTTAAGTGAAAGAAAATTTTAAATAAAGCGCAAAATATCAATATTGAAACCAATATTTGGCCTTTGCATATAGGCTTTTTCTATATATCAATAAAAACAGAAAATAAAACAATTTATGCTCCATTATTTTTTAAAGAGATATTAGTTGAAGTTAAAAATTCATTGGTCACCTTAAGTTCTAGTTCTGACATAAGAGTAAATAGCAAGCTAGTCACGTTCCTGAATCAAGAAGGCTTTTCACTCAATGTTGACTCATTTGATTTTAATAACCTATCAATTCGTGAAGTATTTGAAAGTTTTAAAAATGCTTGAAAACCACTCTTCAATATGCCCTTAACTTTGAAAGAAGGTATTAAAAATTTAACAATTGAAAATATTGAAAATAGCTCAATAGAATTTTATCCCGGAATAGTTCTTGGTTTTTATAATGTTTCGTCGGGATATTTGTGAAATCAAATGAAAAAAATTATTGAAAATGATGAGTTCGATGAGATTTTAAATCCAAATTTTAATAAGAATTTATATCGTGAAAAGGTTAATAGAGTAATTTTTGATAACAAGTTTAAGCTTTTTAAAATTCAAGAAACTAATTTTTCTCAGGATGTTGCAACAATCTCGTCACTATATCAGGATACAATTATTTGAGGTCCTCCTGGGACAGGGAAATCACAAACTATTTCTAATTTAATAACTAATATTATGACAAGAGGCTACACCGCCTTAGTTGTAAGCCAAAAGAAAGCGGCATTAGACGTTTTACGTAGCAGGCTAAAAAAGCTTTCTATTTTTTGCTTATTTGCATTAAATGATAAAAATCTGAGACCCGAGAATTTTTACAAGCCATTGCGTGAATTTATTCATTTGTTAGAAAATTATGAAAATTCAAATGCTGAAGAAGGTCTTAGTGTTTTTAGCGATGAAGATGAAAGTTATGTTGATAATGTAAATTTAATTAAGCAAACTAAAAATATAGATAATATCATTAATTTTTATAGCGCGGTAATGAATGGTAATTTTAGTGTGCAAACATATGAAAACCTTAAAAAAATGGATCATAATCTTAAATATAATCAATGTTGCGAATTTAGTGATAAGAAGCTAATTGTAAAAAAACTATATGAAAAAAATTTTAATAAGAAATGCACTATTTTTAGTATTATTCCTAAAATAATTAAAAACATGGCGGAAATAATATCGAATGATCAAAGTTTAATGACTATTGATATTGATGAGGCGCTTAAATATGTAAATCTTGTTTCATTTGAAGAAATTACTAACTTTGAAAAACAATATAAAAAAATTCTCAACAAAAAAACCAATTATTTAAATGATGATAAAAATATTGTTAAGATGCTTCTTGAAAAAACATTTGATCGGATGACCAATTTTAGTGATGAGCAAAAAATGCAATATACTTCCTTTGCTATGGCTATAAGAACTGGCCATTTAAAGCCTTACAAGTTTTTTCACAAACATAAGGAGATGATTAAGATATTATTTCCAATAATTATCACTACTCCTGAACTTGATTTGTCGATGTGATCTAAACAGGAGTTTGATTTTGCTATTCTTGATGAATCATCGCAAATGTTTATTGAAAAGGGCATTCCAATTTTATATTTAGCAAAGCGAAAAATTCTTGCCGGTGATAGCCAACAAATGCAACCCACAAGATGATTCTCTGCGACATATAGTTTTGATGAAGAAGATGACTTTGGCAATATTGAATCGTTGCTAGATTATGCTAGGGCAAGAGGTGTTTATTCGCTGCTATTAGATAAAAATTACCGTTCTAAAAAGGCGACATTAATGACTTTTTCATCAAAGCATTTTTATGAATCAAAACTTGATGTTATTGATAACTATGAACTATCGGTTTCTAATGAAAAAGCAATTGAGGTTTTTCAAGTTGATGGAACTTGGGATAATAGCATGAATGTTGCTGAGGGTGAAAAGGTTATTGAATTATGCAAGCAAAATCTTGAAAAATATAACAAAATAATCATTTTAGTTTTTAATGTTAAACAACAAGAATATCTATTTAATAGAATATTCGGAAATGATCCAGAATTAGAAGATGCTCTAAATAGTGAAAAAGTTGTTTTGAAAAATATTGAAAATATCCAAGGCGATGAAGCTGATTTGGTTATTATGTCAGTTGTGTATGATAAAAATACTGCTTTATATAACACATACGTTGCAAGAAAAGGCGGAAAAAATGCTCTTAATGTGGCAATATCACGCGCTAAAGAAAAGGTCTTTGTTGTTAAATCGATTTATGCCGATGATATTGAAATTACAGATCGATCAACAGCTGACATGATAGTATTTAAGGAATGATTAAAATTTCTTGACTTATCAATTGATGAGCAAAAAAATTATTTAGATGAGGTTGAAGATTTTTTGGCTACTAAAATTATTTCATTGCCCGAAGACATTAAATTCAAGGTTGATGTACTAGATGAACTTCGCAATTTTATTGATGACAAAAACCTTCAATTTCAGACAGATTACTCTGTTGGAACTAAAACCATCGATATTGTTTTAATTAATAAGCTTAACAACAAGCTTATTCAAGGATTTATTTTAGATAATTTTTTATATAAGAATGATTATCGTAAATATCTTATTTTTAGAGACAATATTAAGTTTCTTGAATCTAAGGAATATCCAATTATTACTATTTCCGAAATTGAATGGCCAATTATTAAAAATAAGATATTTGCATATTTAGAAGCATTGATATCACAACAACAAGTAGAAAATCAAGCTATTATAGAATTACAAAAAAATAATATGTATGAATTAAAAGAATATAAAGAAGTTAATTTTATTCCTCAATCTGGAGAAGAAGATATGAATATAGAAACTAAACTAAAAGATAATAATATTGTTAGCTTGAAAGAAAATAATATAAAAACAGGTGATGAAACGGCAAAAAACAATGATCATATTGATGACGTCGATGATTTTTATGTCGCAGAAATGGATAATCATAATCAAATAGCGGTTGAAATTGATGAATTCGAAGAACAAAATAATTATTTGGAAATTCATCCAGATGAGACAGATGATATTGACTCTCTTACTGATGATTTTAAGGTAGAACAATTTAAGCAAGATGATTTGGAAGTTGCTCAGGATAATGAAGATTATTCTTCCGATGTTATTATGAATTTAAATGAAAATACACATGAAGAATTCGAAGATAGTGAAGTTTCATTAAATAATTTATCATCTGATTTTTCGGAAGATGATACCTATATAATTGATCAAGAAAATGATGAAACTATCTCAAAAACTGAAATTAATGATTTTAAAATAAATTCCAACAAGATAAACAATGAGACAGATGAGTTTGATAATACTGAATTATTAGGATTATCTAGTGTTGAAGAAAATGATTTTGAATTTGAAGAATTAAAAGAAACTAATGTTAGAGCAGATCAGGAAAAACAGGTTGATTTTAAAAAGATAGAGAATACACCGGATAATATAATTGATGAGTTTGGTTTAGTTGATACTGATGAAAAAACAACGGAATTTGAATTTGGGGATTAATGAAAAAAGATAACAAAGATTTGGAATTTGATTGGGTTGATTCGATTGACAAGGATGTTAGTTTTGAAGACCAATTGAAACATAAAAAAGTTGCTCAACGTCTAACGAAAGCAAAGAAGATAAGAAAAATATTATTTTGATCACTTTCAGGTGGTTTGCTTTCTTCTGTTATTATTGCAACAGTTAGTATACAACTTACAAAACCTAAAAAAGCACTTATTTATTGGTTTAATAGTGTTAAAAAATACTCATTTAATTCAAATAATAATAAAAACAAAGATGTTAATATAAAAATAAACAACGATATAAAAATTGATGGCACTCCAGAAAGTGTCATGGCTAAAATTATTAATAATAGTGATTCTGATAATATTAGTCTTTTGTTTAAAAAAAATGTTCAAAAAGAAATAAGTGAATATGCAATTTTTGAAAATAAAAATTCTAATGTTAAATGGAAAATTGAATTTGAAAATTTTGTAATTGATACATTATCTAAAAATACATTGTTTGTTGATCTTGTTTTTAAACATCAAGAAGGGACAAATACTGAATTTGTTATTAGAAATTTTCCTATTTATACAACATTAAAAACAAAGCAATTCAATGAAGAAACAATAAAGAAAAAACAAGACCAATTTGATAGTAAATTTATTGAATCAATTAGGAATAAGGTCGCTTATAAGTTGCTTTTACCTATTGATGTAAAAGATAAATTTTCTAATGAAAAAATTAATAGATATAAAGCGGAATTTAGAAAATTTATACAAGACTTTAATGATAAATTTTCTTCTATTAAAAATGACTCATCAAAATTAATTGATTATTCTTGGGCTTTTGGTGAACCACACAAGATAAATAACGGCATTGAACAAATGACGGTTGTATCTAACTTTGTAACAGAAACTAATAATTTTTATTCCCCTATTTTATTTACATCTCCAATAAAAATTGAGGGTTTTGATAATGAAGATTGAAAAACATCAACACGAATAAAATTTAAGGGTAGAATTATTACCTTATCTACAAATAAAGAGAAACTAGGTAGATACCATTCTCAATATGGCATTTATATCGAACCTAACTATGGCAATAACCAAAAGGAAATAGAGTTTGATGTTCCATTATTTTTTGAAAAAGGTTAATAAGAAAAATAGGTTATTATCTAACCTATTTTTCTATTACAAAACTTGCAAATCTTTGTCTTTTGCTCATGGACTCTTTTTATTTATTCTATCTATAAATAATCCACCTTGTAAATGGTCAAATTCATGCTGAAATACGATTGCACTATAACCACTTGCTTCAAATCTTTTGTATTTCTTTTCCATATATGAATATCCATCAAAAATAACTCTTGCATATCTAGGGACTAAGCCTTCCTGATTTGGTCAATCTTCGCTAACACTTAGGCATCCTTCGCCTTCTGATAAGGCAATTTTATGCTCTGAGTGACCAATAAGTTTTGGGTTTATTATGGCATCATTAAAAATCACATTGTTATTATTATCAACTATCAGAATATAAAATATGTTTTTTGGTATTCCATATTGAATAGCTGCGACACCGACAGCTGGTCTAAATTTTGTATTTTGTTTTTGACTATCGCTGACATGAAAAATCATTTTTTCAATCAAATCAATATTTTCCTGTGATAAGGGAATTTCTACATCTTTTGATTTTTCTCGTAATATTTTTTTAGGTAATTGCACTATACTAACATCTTCAAATTTAAACATAATATAACATTATAAAATATTTAAATATAAATAATAATTATTTTTGCTATTATATAATACTAATGATAGTTATATTTTAAATTTTTGTATGGAGACATTTAGATGGACCTCGAACCTTGACATTACGCTTTATTAATAATTTTACTAGCCATATTGCTCGTTTGTTCTGGAATTTTTTCCGCAACTGAAACAGCATATACTTCTTTAACCAAGGCCAAAATCGAGACAATGATTGAAAAGAATCAAAAAAGATATAAAATAATTCTAAAACAGCATAATTTCTTTAATAGAACACTTGGAACCATTTTGATTGCTAATAATCTGGTAAATATTGGTTCTTCAACATTATTAGTTTATCTTTTAACACAAGCCTTTGGAGCTCCTAAGGCAGGCTTGGCATCAATTATTTCAACAATTGTAATGACACCAATTATTGTTTTATTTGCTGAAATATTGCCAAAATTGGTTGCAAAGCGCTATCCAGAAAAAACCGTTAAATCATTTTATTGGTTTATTGAAATGTTATATTGAATATTTATTCCCATAACATATCCTATTTCTAAAATTTGAAAGAAGATTTATATTACCAATACTGAGGAAGATGTTAAAAACTTATTAAATATCGCACATGATGAGGGTGTTTTGGAATTTAAAGAATCTGCAATGGCCCAAAATGTCTTAGATCTTGATTCAACTAAGGTTTCACAGCATTATATTAAAATGAAAAATGTGGATTTCATCAGTTCTAAGGCTACTATGCAAGAAGCACTAAAAATGTTTAGAGAAACTAATTATTCACGAATACCAGTTGAAAAAGATGGTAATTTAATTGGCATATTGTTGCTTAAGGATATATTTTTTCTTAAAAAAGGAAATATTTTAAATTATATTAAAACTGTTCCTAAGGTTTCTGCTAACTCAATCTTATCATCAGCACTTGAAAAGTTGAGACAATCGCGCGCGCAAATGGCCTTCGTTACCGAAACTAACAGTGATGATAAACCAATAGGTATTATTACTATCGAGGATATTCTTGAAGAAGTTGTTGGCGAAATATATGACGAATATGACAATGATGAACAAATCTACGAAATTAGTCTTGAAAGATGCGAAGCTAAGGGTTCTGTCTTAATGAAGGTTCTATGAAAACAATTGGAGCTTTATGAATATCTCGATTATCAATTAACTGATAAGGAAAAGAATCAAACACTTTCAAGTTGGATTGAGTCAAAAAAAGGTCATTCATTAAGAAAAAATACCAAATTTGAACTTGAAGACAAAATAACGTTTTTGGTATTAGAAAAGAAGTCAAGAGAAAAAAAATATGATTATTTCGAGATAGATTGAAGCAATTAGCTAAATTTAAAAATCCGGAAACTAATTTCCGGATTTTATTAATTAATATCCCATAGCTTCTTCATATTCGTCGAGATTTCCATAAAATAAGAAACTTGATTTTGGTTTTATTTCAAGAATAACATTCGCACATTCTTTAATCATAGCACGATTATAGGTTGTAAAAATACATGAGCTCTTATATGTTTTAACACCTTCAATTAAGCTATCAATTGACTCCGAATCTAAGTGATCAAGAGGTTGATCAAAAATTAAAAAGTTGCTTTCTTCTAGCATCAATTTAGACATCATTAACCTAACCTTTTCTCCCCCACTTGTTACTTGGACGTTTTTAAAAACACTATCATTAGAAAATAACATTCTTCCCAGAAATGCTCTCATTCTAGCATCACTGTTATCTTTTGTTTCTTGTGTAGTGTTATTTAATGGTCATTTACTTAATCAATCAATAATGCTTTCTGATTCATTAAAATATTCTTGATTATTTGAGGGAAAATAGTTAGGAGAAATAGTTATACCTCATTCAACAGTCCCGGAAGTTGGCTTTCTTCTATTCATTAATATTTCAAGGAATCTGGTTTTAGCAATATCATCATTGCCTACAATAACCATTTTATCACCAGGTTTTAAGGAAAAAGTTACATTTTCAAATAGTGTGTCTCCATTTTCATTTTTATATGTTAAATTATGAACATTTAAAATTTGTTTTCCGGGCAATCTATTTAGTTCAAATTTAATATATGGATACTTTCTTGATGAAGGTTTTAGTTCATCAATCACAATTTTTTCTAATAATTTTTTCCGGCTTGTTGCTTGTTTGGATTTTGAAGCATTGGCAGAAAATCTGGCAATGAATTCACGTAACTTTTGTGCTTGCTCTTCTTTTTTTAGATTGGTTTTTTGTTGCATTTCAACTAATAATTGACTCGATTGCTTTCAAAATGAATAATTACCAACAAATAACTTCGCTTCTGAATAGTCGATATCAATGATATGGGTACATATTGCATCTAAAAAGTCGCTATCATGACTAACAACAATGACAATATTTGGATAATCCATTAAGAAGTTTTCTAATCACTTTATAGTCTTTAAATCTAATCTATTAGTTGGTTCATCCATGATCAAGATGTCTGGATTTCCAAATAGGGCTTTTGCTAATAAAACTTTAACTTTCTCGTTTGCTTTAAGATTAGACATTTGCATATTTCATTTTTCAGGTTCAATACCTAAATTTGAAAGAAGAGTTTGGGCATCATTTTCAGCGTTTCATCCGCCCATTTCTCCAAAAAGTTGTTCTAAGTGGCTTGCCTTTTCATAATCTTCCATTGTAGCTTCAGGGTTTTCATAAATTTTATTCTTTTCAATATTTATTTGATAAAGTTCCTTATTGCCCATGATTACAACATCGGTAACATTAAAATCATTAAATTCATCCTGGTTTTGGCTCAAAACACTCATACGAGCATTTTTTTCTTTAATAATTTGACCCTCAGTTGCCTCGATCTCGCCACTTAAAATTTTTAGAAAAGTAGATTTTCCTACACCATTAGCTCCAATTATTCCATACACATTTCCAGGCAAGAATTTCAGATTGATATTGGTAAATAATTTTTTATCTGGAAAGATTTTGCTTATTCCACAAACATCTAGCATAGTAAACTCCTTAAAATATATCAGTATATAACTAAAAAATTTTACTAAATTTTGTAGGTTTTTATATTATATTGAAGGCCTCGGATTATATAAACATGATTTATATTGCTTTTTATATTAAAACTTAATCTTTTAATAGACTTTTTTAATTATTTCATAGTATTTTATGCCTTGCGAAATATTAATAAAATTGGTTTAATTTATTGTATTCCTGAAAAGTCTTACATTTATTTGCAATAAATAATTATTTTTTTTAATATCATCAAAGATATTTGTTTATAATTTATTAGGTATTATTTTAAATGCATCCTTAGCTCAGCAGGTAGAGCAAGGGACTCTTAATCCCTGGGTCGTGGGTTCGATCCCCACAGGATGTACCATATAAAAATACAAGGCTAATTGCCTTGTATTTTTTTAATTACCTTCATGATCTATTTCTATTTTAATTTCATTGTTTACAATTGATAGATAAATAATCGAATCTTCTTCTATTGAGTTGCGTAATATAAAATCTGCAAGTTTATTTTCGATATTGTTTTGAATAAATCTTCTAATAACTCTAGCACCAAAAGCTGTGTTATATGACTTATCTGCAATATACTCGATAACTCCTTGATTGTATTGCAACTCAGATTTAATATTTATCGAAATACGGTTGGCTAGTTTTTTTAATTCTAAATCAACAATTTCTTTTGTGACTGAGTTACTCAATTTATTGAATGGAACAATTTCATCAATACGGTTAATAAATTCTGGCTTAAACTTAGTTAACAAGATTTTTATAATTTCATCCTTGCTAGGCATTTTTGTCATAATTTGTTCTGATCCAATGTTTGAGGTTATTATAATTATTGTGTTTCGAAAATTTATTTTTCGACCTTTATTGTCGCTTAGTATCCCGTCATCCAATATTTGCAAAAGAATATTTAGAACATCAGCATGGGCTTTTTCGATTTCATCAAATAAAACTATTGAATAAGGGTTTTGTCTTACTTTTTCAGTTAATTGGCCGCCATTATCATCATAGCCAATATATCCTGGGGGCGAACCGATTAGTTTTGATATGCTATGTTTTTCCATATATTCAGACATATCTAAACGAATAATATTGTTTTCATTGTCAAATAGATTGAGTGCTAATGCTTTAGCAAGTTCTGTCTTTCCTACACCTGTTGGCCCTAGAAATAGAAATGAACCAATAGGTCGATTAGGATCATTAATATTAGCTTTAGCTCTTTTGATAGCTTCAGAAACTAGGTTGATAGCATTTATTTGCCCCTTAACCCTTAATGCAAGATTTTCACTTAATTTAAGAAGTTTATTTTTTTGCTTTTCAAGCAATTTTGTTACCGGTATTTTAGTTCATTTGCTTACAACCTCAGCAATTTCTTCCTCATCAATTGTTTCTCTTATTAAACGATTTGGCAAATTGGTTAGTTTGTTTTCAACTTCTTTTTTCGAATCATCAAGTTCTGGTAATAAAACATACATAACTTTTGAAGCTTCAAGGTATTTGCCTTCATTTTGTAATGTGTTTAGATGTCTTTTTAAATCTTCAATATTGTCTTTTAGTGAGGATAGTTTAGCAATTAAATTTTTTTCTTCTTCTCATTGGCTAGACAGCTTTTTATGCTCTGCCTTGATTTTTGTTAGATGTTCATTTATTTGTTTTATGCGGTCATTATTGTTGTTATTTTCTTTACCAACAGAGTTTTTTATTGCTGCCTTTTCGATCTCCAGTTTAGTTATTTCATAATTTAGTCTTTCAATTGGTTCGGGAATATATTTCATTTCTGTTTTAATAGATGCTGAGGCTTCATCTACTAGGTCTATTGCCTTATCAGGTAGAAAACGATCTTGGATATATCTGGCCGATAGGTTTGCTGCGGCTACTAGGGCCTCATCCTTGATTTTTACCTCATGAAAAGTTTCGAGTCGTTCTTTGATTCCCCTTAAAATGGTAATGGTGTCCTCAATAGTTGGTTCATTAATAAAAATCTTTTGCATTCTTCTCTCGAGAGCAGAATCTTTTTCAATATGTTTTCTGTATTCGTCGAGAGTGGTAGCGCCAATTAGGTGTAATTGTCCTCTTGCCATCATTGGTTTTAACATGTTACCTATATCCATACTACTATCACCTGTTCCACCAGCTCCGACGATCATATGAATTTCATCAATAAAAAGAATAATTTCGCCATTAGAATCTTTAATTCTTTTTAAAATAGCTTCAATTCTTTCCTCAAATTGACCTCGAAATTGTGTTCCTGCAACAATAGATGAAATATTAAGCTCGTATACTTTTTTATTTTTTAAATTCTCAGGCACTTGGTTATCAATGATTTTTTTAGCTAATCCTTCAACAATTGCTGTTTTTCCAACGCCTGGTTCCCCGATTAAAACTGGGTTATTTTTTGTCTTGCGAGATAAGATTCTTACTAATGATCTTATTTCTTCGTCGCGATTTATAACTGGTTCTAGTTTTCCTTCCAAAGCCAGTTCAGTAAGATTGCGGCCATATTTTAATAATGGGTCTTTATCTTCTTTGTTATCCTCTGCAGGTGTTCATGATGCATGCATATTTCGACCTCCTTAATTTAAATATATATTAATTATAACATAATTTAGCACTCTACTACTTAAAGTGCTAAAAAACTATTTTTTCATATTTGATTTTAGGTTTTAAGGATGTATATTTTTTGGCATTATTTTGTGAATATATTTATAAAAACAAAAAATTCAAAAGTAATATAATTTTACATTAGGTTATTAAAATATAAAAATAACCACTTGAGCATGAATAAAACACATGGAAAAAAAATTTGAATAACTTATACTACATTAAATGTTGCGTTGTTGTTAATATTTTCATCAATGTCATTTTTTGACTACTCGTTATTGTTAGGGTATTTAGTGGGTATAGTTAGTTTTTTATTATTTTTATTATCAGTATATGTGATCCTAAAAATTGTGAAAAATAGTATTAATGTTCAAGGTAAAAAACATTATAAAATAAGGATGCTTATTTCTGTTCTTATATTTTTTGCGTTGAATATTTTTAATGGAGCAATATTTGCTATTTTTATTTATATTAATACTTACCTTCACAAAGACTATCCCGGTTTAAATGCTGCTTTTTTTCCATTTAATACAATCACAATGACAGCACCTTATATTCTATTGTCCATTTTTTCAATAGTGTGGGCCGTTGTTACTATGGTTAATAAAAGAAAGGAGCTAAATGGATAAATTACTAAAAATTAATTGATTTGGTTCGACAGAAATTAATAGTAATCAAATATTTTCATTAATATCCTTAGTTTTTATTGTTCTTATTTTGTCAGTTTTAATTTATGTAGCAGTAAAACGACAAAAAGTTGACAAGGCACCTAATGCTGCTTTAATCCTAGTTGAAACAGCTATTATCGGCGGAGATAATTTCTTTAGTGATACACATGAGTCGAAGTTTGATAAAGCAAATCCATACTTAATATCATTATTTGTGTTTATGTTCTTTGGAAACATATTATCATTAGTTGGTTTTGCTCCGGTTGGCTCGAGTTTATCTGCGGTTTTAGCTGCCACAGTGGTGTCTTGATTAGGAACGGCTGGTGTTGGGATAGCTTATAACAAAATTAAGCATATTATTAAATTGCTAAATCCATTAGAATTTGCTTCAAATTTCTCACCAATTGTTTCTATGACTTTCCGGGTATATGGAAATATCATTGGGGGAGTTGTTCTTGTTTCATTGGCAACAATTTTCTTAAACAATATATGAGCAAAAATTATTGGTCTTGATGTTAGTGCTGAAGCTTCGACATTCAATCCATTTGGTGTTGTGGTATTGCCGGCATTTAATCTTTATTTTGATTTATTTGATGGTATTATTCAAGCATTTGTTTTTGTGGTGTTGACAATGTCATATTGGGCGCAAGCAGCTGAGGAAGACGTTAAGGAAAAACATAAGAAAAAAATTAGAGATTGAAAAAGTAAAATTATCGCTAATAAACAATTAATTCAAGAAAGTAATTAAAATATTTTTAAAAATATAGGAGAAAAAAATGATTGATAAATTAGATAAAATTTCAGATGTTATTAATAGATTTGACCCAAGTAAAGCCGGTGATGCTAGCGGTCAAAATTACCCCTTTGCATACGGTTTAACAATGTTAGGTGCCGGGTTAGCAATCTTTGGAGCTGGATTTGTTTCGATTGGTCAAGGTATGGCCGTTGCTAAAGCCTGTGAAGCTGTTGGTAGAAACCCAGAAGCTTTATCTAAAGTTCGTACTTTATTAATTTTAGGTTTAGCTATTGTTGAAACTGCATCAATTTATTGTTTAGTTATTGCTTTATTATTAATCTTTGTATAGTTAAATTATTTTTTGATTTATATGAGAGTATTAACTTATCTTATGAAAGCCCCTGAAGGTAAAGGGGGAGTTAGTGAAGAATTAGAAAAAACCTTCTCTGGCTTAACATTTAATTGGCCTCTATTTGTTTTTTCTTTAATTGTGTTAATGCTAATAACCATTATTATTACTTTTTTGGTATATAAACCAATTAAGAAAATGGTTAAAAAGCGTCAAGAATTAATTCAAAGTAATATTGATGCTTCAATCAAAGCAAAAGATGAAGCACTAAAAATACAAGAAGAACATGATTTAAAAATAATTGAGGCTACTAATCAGGCAAGAACTATTATCAATAATGCAAAAGCTGAAAGTGAAAGAATTGTAAATAGTGGTTCAGCTATTGCGAAGAAAAAAGCTGAAATGATGTTAGAACAAGCAGAAATTTTGATTAATAAAAAGCGTGTTGAATTCAGTAAAGAGCAAAAGAAAATTATTATGGAAAATGCTGTTGAAATTGCTAAAAAAATTATTGGCCGTGAAATAAAAGATGCTGATAATGTCAAAATGATTAATGAGGTTATTAAGAAATAGATATGACTGAATTAAATGAAGTAATTAATAATTGATCATTTGCCTTATATGATTTAGCTAATGGGTCTGATCAACTTCAGGAAATTACTAATCAGACTGCTGACATTATTAAGGTTTTGAAACAAAATAAAGATTATTTAAAAATCTTAAATTCTTTTGATATAACGGAAGAAAAAAAGTTTATGTTAATTAGTGAGGCTTTTGATTCATACCATCCATATATATTAAATATTATTAAATTAGCAACCAGAAAACATATTGTTAAATATATGGATATTATATTTCATCGCTTTATTGAATTAGCAAATGAAAAATTAAATATTAAGTATGGTTATGTATATTCAGTTAAACCATTAAGTACTGATAAGATGAAAAACCTTGAAAAAAAGATTTCATCTGATCTAAATGCAAAAGTTACTTTAACTAATCATATAGACCCTGATTTAATCGGTGGAATAAGAATAAAAGTAGACGAGTACTTGATTGATAACTCTGTTTTGGGAAAATTAAACAAGATAAAATCATTAGAATAATGAAAGGAAAGATATGGCTTTAAAACCCAGTGATTTATCAGCTATCATTAAAAATCAAATTAAAGATTTCAACGAAACTGTTAGTTATGATGAAGTAGGTAGAGTTATTACTGTTGGTGACGGTATTGCTCTAGTTAGTGGTTTAACTAATGTTGAATATGGTGAATTAGTAATATTTGATTGCGGTATTGTTGGTATGGCCTTAAATCTTGAAGAAGAGTTGGTTGGTGTTGTTGTTACTGGCGATGATCGTAATATTGTGGAAAATTCACATGTCAAGAGAACACACAACGTTATCTCGGTTCAAGTGGGTGACGCTTTATTGGGCCGTGTTATTAATGCCCTAGCATTACCAATTGATGGTAAGGGTAAAATTAATAGCGAAATAAAGAGACCAATTTTCAAAATTGCGCCTGGTGTTATGACACGTAAGGAAGTTTCAGAACCCTTACATACTGGTATTTTGGCAATTGATGCTTTAATTCCTATTGGAAAAGGACAACGTGAACTAATTATTGGCGATAGACAAACAGGAAAAACAGCCATTGCCATTGATGCGATATTAAACCAAAAAGGCAAAGATGTTTATTGTATCTATGTGGCTATCGGCCAAAAAAATTCAACAATTACCCAAATTGTTGATCAGCTTGAAAAGAATGATGCAATGAAATACACAACTATCATTGCAGCATCAGCTTCTGAAAGTGCGCCATTGCAATATATAGCACCCTATACTGGTGTAACTATTGCTGAGGAATGAATGGCAAGAGGTAAAAGTGTTTTAATAGTTTATGACGACTTATCAAAACATGCCGTTGCCTATCGAACATTATCTTTATTATTGAGAAGACCTCCCGGCCGTGAAGCATATCCTGGTGACGTCTTTTATCTACATTCGCAATTACTAGAAAGATCTGCAAAACTAAATAACGATTATGGTGGCGGTTCAATAACTGCCTTGCCAATTATCGAAACACAAGCTGAAGATATTTCAGCATATATTCCAACTAATGTTATTTCAATTACTGATGGTCAGATTTTTACCAAAGAATCTTTATTTAATTCTGGACAAAGACCTGCAATTGATATTGGTTATTCTGTAAGTAGAGTTGGTTCAGCCGCGCAAACCAAAATGACTAAAAAGGTGGTGTCAAGTTTAAAGCTAGAATTAGCTCAATATAATGAAATGCAAGCATTTGCACAATTTGGTTCTGATTTAGACCAAAATACAAGAATTATTTTGGAACATGGTGCTAAGGTCTATGAGTTGTTGAAACAGTCACAATTTTCACCATATTCTCCTGGTCAACAAATTATCTTATTGTTCCTTGCTAAGTATCGCTTAATTAATGTAATCCCTAAAAACAACATTATTAAATATCGTCAAGAAATTCTGACTTATTTTGCAACAGAACCTAAAGCAATAAAAATCATGAGAAAGATCGATGAATCTAATGATTGAACTAATGAATTAATTGAAGAAATTTATAATCAAATCATTTTATTTAATGACCTGTTTATAAAGACTATTCCCCTATATAATCCTGAAAACTTTATGCCTATCCCTGAATTACCATGGAAAGCTTGCAAAAAATAAAGCAACGTATTAATTCAATTAATTCTACCAAAAAAATAACGAAGGCTATGGAACTTGTAGCCACTGCTAAGTTTTCAAAAATTAAAAACAAAATTAGTGAGGTTAAATCTTACTTTAAAAATGTTGAAGCTATTTTTATTAATCTTGTAAAAAATTCAACGCAGGATATTGACAAATTATTAAATAAGCATGCATGAAAATTTAGCAATCGTCGTAATTTATATATTATTTTTGGGAGTGATTTAGGTCTATGTGGATCATTCAATTCCGAAATGTATAAAATGATAAATGAAGTTGTTACAGGTGAAGATATTTTGATTGTTATTGGCTCTAAATTGTTAAGCCTAATTGAAAAAAATAAAAAATATCACATTATTCAAACCTTAACACAAATCGGTGATAATCCAACATATGAAATAGCTCAAGTGATTTCAAATAAGATTTATGATGTTTTAGAAATATCACTTTTAAATTCAGTTAAATTAATTTATACCAATTATGAAAACCCATTAAAGGCCGATCCTGTCGTTCAAGAAATTTTTCCAATTTCAGCAAACACGATTGGCAAAATCGAAAAAAATAACCAAAGTTTTCACCAAGATAAAGGGATCAGGGAGATTGTTTTTGAGCCCAACCCTGAAACCATTTTAATTAACTCATTTAGAATATTCTTTGAAGCATCTATTTTTCATGCTTTAACTAATGCAAAATTGGCAGAAACTAGTCAAAGAAGAACAGCAATGGAACAGGCTTCTGATAATGCCGAGGACCTTATTGATGAATTAAAAATTGAATATAATAGTTCGCGTCAATCAAAGATAACACAAGAATTGACTGAAATTGTTAATGGTGTCGGATCTTAAAGAAAGGATAAAGAAAATGACTAATAAAAAAAATAATGAATTAAATTATGGTGTTATTACCCAAATTCTTGGTGCTGTTATTGATGTCAGATTTAAGGAAGGCACTGCACCTAAAATGCTTAACGCCTTGGAAGTTATTGATGAAAAAAACCCTAACAACAAACAAATTCTTGAGGTTGCTCAACATATTGGTAATGACACTGTAAGAACAATAGCCATGAGTTTAACCATTGGTTTAAGACGTGGCATGAAGGTATTGGACCTTAAAAGACCAATTACTGCACCTGTTGGTAAGGAAATTCTTTCAAGAATGTTTAATGTTTTAGGTCAACCTATTGACTTGCTAGGAGGCGATTTTGAGCAACAAATGCCTATCCATAGAAGCGCACCTAGTTTTGAAGAACAAAAATCCACTTTAGAAATATTTGAAACTGGTATTAAGGTTATTGACCTATTAATACCATACATTAAAGGTGGAAAAATTGGTCTTTTTGGTGGGGCCGGTGTCGGCAAAACTGTTTTAATACAAGAATTGATTAATAATATTGCAAAACAACATGGTGGTTTATCAGTATTTGCTGGTGTTGGTGAAAGAACAAGAGAGGGTAATGACTTATACCACGAAATGAAGGCAAGTGGTGTTTTAGATAAAACTGCATTAGTATTTGGACAAATGAATGAGCCTCCAGGCGCTAGAATGAGAGCGCCATTTACTGCACTAACTATGGCCGAGTATTTCCGTGATCAAATGGGCCAAGATGTGCTTTTATTCATTGATAATATCTTTAGATTTACCCAAGCAGGTTCAGAAGTTTCGGCATTGCTAGGTAGAATGCCTTCTGCCGTTGGGTATCAACCAACATTAGCAGTCGAAATGGGGCAATTGCAAGAAAGAATTACTTCTACAAATAAGGGATCAATAACATCTGTTCAAGCAGTTTATGTTCCTGCTGATGACCTTACTGACCCTGCTCCTGCGACCACATTTACTCATCTAGATGCGAAAACTGTTTTAGATCGTGATATTGCAGCATTAGGTATTTATCCTGCTATTGACCCATTGGGTTCTAATTCCCGTATGATGGATCCTAATATCGTTGGTTTGGATCATTACAATACTGCGAGAGAAGTACAAAATATTTTGCAAAGATTTAAGGAATTACAAGATATTATTGCAATATTGGGTATGCATGAATTATCAGAGGAAGACAAGAAGGTTGTTGCTAGAGCACGTAGAATAAGAAGTTTCCTGTCCCAACCATTTTTTGTTGCTGAAAAATTTAGTGGTATAAAGGGTAGATACATTAAATTACAAGATACCATTAGATCATTTAAAGAAATTTTAAGCGGAAAATATGATGATCTACCAGAAGAAGCATTTTTATATGTTGGTACTATTGAAGATGTTATTGAAAAAGCTAAAAACCTTGGATATGTATTTGACAAATAGTTATGAATGATAAATTCATTGAAATAGTTATAACAACGCCAAATTGTGTATATTATCAAGGTAAAGGTAGTATCGTAACATTTACCACTACTGAGGGGCAAATTGGTCTAATGAAAGATGCTGTTCCATTTTTAGCGGCATTAGTTCCCTCACAAATAATTATTAAAGATCAAGATAATAATAACCGGATTTTTTACATCGATCGTGGGATTGTTGAATTTAGAGATAATTTGCTTTCATTGATTGTCAATAATATTGACGTTAAACCAATTGACACAGAAATCAAGTTTAAAAAAACAAATGAAAAGAAATATACTATTATTGAAGAAGTTGTTTTAAAAAAGAAATTGGCAGAACAAAATAAAAAACTATAAATACAGAGAAATCTGTATTTTATTTATTTTTTTAAGGACTCAAATAAGTTATTGGCGTTAGTTTAACTGCTAGTAGATATTTAAAATATATTAGCCAATATAAAAAACTATAAAAATAACTATAAATTAGATTTTTACATTAAACCTAAAGAAAACCCTAAATTTTCTTTAAAAAAAATTCCAAAACAAGTTAGAAAATAATGATTATTTTCACTCTGTACTACAATATATAATATATATAATTAAATTACAACTTAAACTTTCATAAAGGTATTAAAGAATGCGAAAATCTAGTAAATTATTAATAACATTATGTACCCTTAATGTGGGTGCTATTATTGCATCAGTAGGAATTTCTATTTCTACAACTATTAAACAAAAACCAAGAAACGCTCTGATTAAAAAGATTAAAGAAATTCAAGAAGAATTGGTAACTAATAAAAGACTTAGTGAAGAACAAAAGGTTGCTATTAAACAAGCTATCGAAGAAGCTAATAAGGTTCTTATTGGGCAAAACATGGATGATACTAATTTTGAAAATGCTATTTCGCAATTAGTTAGTTCATATGAAGCAATCATACAAAATTTTGAACCAGTCCCAGATATTAAAGAAAAGGAAAATTCTAAAAATAGATATAATGCAAAGTTGCAGCAAGCTATGAAATTGTCTTCTATATTAGTTGATTCAAAATATGAAGAAGTTAAGAAAAAAATAGATGGAACTATTCAAAGAAACACCAATTTAATTAATGATAAAACTACAAAGGATCAATATGACCGAGCTGCAAAGGATTTAGAAGATGCTATTACTGAAGCTAATATGCAAAAGAAAATGATTGATGATAGCAAAGATTCTGAATTAGAAAAAGCCAAAAAA
>NZ_JBSQAX010000011.1:0-20876 GCF_053851575.1 Mycoplasma sp. 2261
CATTCAAAAGTGGAAGAAATAAAAACTAAATTAGGTAGTGGAAAACATACAAAAAAAGAGTATGATGAAGCAACTATAAAATTGGAAGAGTTAATTGCTAGTGCTTATGATGAAATACTAGAAATTGGAGCTAGATTAAAATTAATAGAAAAATTGCATGAAAAAGTTGCAGAAGCAGAAAGAATTGCTACTGAGCTCGGTAGTAACAATGAATATAAAAATATTAAAGACGATTTAGAAAAGGTGGTTAAAGAAAAGAAAGATTCAGTAAATGTGAATAATACTAGGGAAGAAATTGGTAATGCAATTGGTGAGGTAGATAAAGCCATCAAAATAGCTAAGTCAGAAAAGAAAAAAATTGATAAGAAATTAAATACTGAAAAAGAAAAAAAGGATGCCGAAGCAGAATTTATGACCTTGGAACGAAAGGTCGAAGATTTTTTAAAAACATTAACAAAACCTAGTCAAATGAGCATTAAAACTAATTTAGAAAATGAATTAAATAAGCAAAAACAAATAGTTAATGGTGAATCATCAACACCTAAAAAAATCAAAAACGCAACGGAAAAACTTACAAAAATATTTGAACAAGCTAAGTCGGAAGCAAACAAGGCCGAAGAACCTGATGATGGATTAACGCAAGAACAAAAAGATATAGTTAATAAGTTAAATAGTAAAACATTATTAAAGATAGATAAAATTACAGAAGAAGTTAAAAAACATATTTTGGAAGTACTTAAAGACAATAGCAAAGTATCTGGTGAAAATTTTCATTATTATTTCGGATACATTGAATTTAAAAATAATAGTTTTGAGTTCTCGTCGAAAAAGCCTACTAAAAAGAATAAAAGCAAAATAAAACATAAGAATCTTGGTATCGGATTTTTCGATGAGAAATTTATCAAACTTGTCCATGAAAAGGAAATAATTTTTCCAACTAATAAAACAGGTAAAAGTGCTCGAAAGGCGTTAGCTCTTGAATTAAAAAGTGATGGAAAAATAGTATTGCCATTTAAGTTTAAAGATCATACCAAGGTATATGAAATTGAGTTATTTACAAGCAATGAGAAACCTAGCAACTACAAATAAGTTCAATGAGTTTTAAATATATAATTAGTAATTATTTTTATAATAAGGAGTATGTAATGAAGTCTAGTAAATTATTAATTGCATTATGCGGAGCCAATGTTGGAACTATTGCTGCAGCCGCGGGAATATCAATCTATACTGTACAACAATCTATGCCTAGAAATGTTTTAATTCAAAAGATTGATCAATATGAAAAAGAATTAAAAAATAATATTTCGTTTAACGAAAACCAGAAGACAAAAATTAAGCAGGCAATAGAAGCTGCCAAGGCTTTTCTTTCTGGCACTTCTTCACAAAACTTAAATTTTGAAAATGCCATTGCGCAATTAGTTAATTCTGTTGAAGAAATTAAACAAAATCCAAATACTGAAGAAATGGATATTGACAAGTTAAAGAGGTTTGCAAAAAAATCGTATAATAACAAGTTACAAGAAGCTAAACAATTACAAATACTATTATCATATCCAAGGTATGAAGCCATTAAATCTAGACTTGATTTATTTATCTATGAGTCAACAAAAAATATAAATGATGACAGCTTAAAAAGCGACTATGACGAAGCAAAACAAAAACTAGAAGTAGCGATAAAAGAAGCTATACAAGCTAAACAAGAAATTGATACTCTCGAAAATACTAAAAATGATTTTAATGACAAAGTTAAAGAAGCAAAAGAACTATCAAACAAGCTTTTAGCTAATAAGTATTATGATGTTAAAGCAAAATTAGATCTATCCATCAAAGAAATAACTAATAATTTAAATAACAAAAGTAAAAAACATGATTATGATGAAGCCAAAATTAAATTACAAATGGCAATAGATGAAGCTTTGAAATTAAAAGAGCAAATTGATTTGGAAGAAAAGAATTTATTGGAAGCTAAAAATAAATATGAAGAAAAAATTAGTGAAGGAGATAAATTATCAAAAGAACTTGATGGTGATTTATACAAAGATATTAAACAAAAATTTGATGAATCATTTAAGAAATTAAAAGATCAAGTTACAAACAAGAGTACTAAACAACAATATGATAGTGCTACAAAGTTAATAACTGAATTAATAGAAAAAACTAAGAATGATAAAAAAACAATTGATGATAGAATACAACACCAATTAGAAGAACAACAACAGATTTTTTATAATAAATTATCCAATGATTTTCTTGATATATATGATGTCGAATTGGCTGGTGACAAATATAAAGATATAAAAGATAAATTACAGGAAGAAGTTCAAGCGATTGTTAATAGTGTTAGTGATAGCAGTACCATTGATGATTTTAAAGAAGCAATAAAAAAACTAGAAGAAGCTTTTGACAATGCAAGAAAAGCAAAAATAGAACTTGATAAGCAAACCACACCAAAGGTTGATGCTAAAAAAGATTATGAAGAAAAATTAAAGGAGGCTGAGGAATTATCAAGTTCTCTTAAGGAAGCTAAATACGAAAATGTCAAGAAAAAATTAGATGATTCATTAAACCAAATTAAAGCAAAGATTAATGATAAAACTACTGATCAAGAATATAAAAGTGCAACTAAGGAATTAGAAACTGCTATCGAATCTGCTAATAATGAAAAAAAGGAAATAGATAAAAAAGAAATTTTAAAACAAAAAATTGATGAAGCAAAAGCTGAATTTAAAAAACTTGAAATTGAAATTACTGAATTTATTCAAAAATCATTAACAAAGCCTGAGCATACTCAACTTAAGATGAAACTTGAAGCTGAATTAGAAAAAAGCAAAGATGACATTAATAAAGAAAATTTAACAGCCAGAAAAATTCAAACAATTACAAAGAAACTTATGACTTTCTTTGAACAAATTAAGAGAGAATCTCAAAGAAGCGAACAGGCATCAGAAAATTTAAATCCAGAACAACAAAAAATAGTTGATAAGATTAAGGATAAAACAATTATAAATGAAGCTGCCGTTACCGAGGATGTAAAAAATTCAATTATTGAAATATTTAAAAATAAATCTAGAGTTAATGAAGAAAAGGTAAATTATTACTTTGGATATATAAGTTTTGATAAAAAAACTCATGATTTTAAATTCTCAGAAAAAAGACCAAAAGGCAAGATTAAGGCGAAAAATCTTGGCCATGGAATATTTGCTAGCGAATTCGTTAACTTAGTATTAAAGAAAGAAATTGTTTTTCCAACTTCATCAAAAGCAAGCAACGCCAGAAAAGCTTTATCGCTTCAATTAAAAGAAGACGGAACTGTCGTATTGCCCTTTAAATTTAAGGGACATGAAAAAAATTATGAAATAGTGTTATTCAAAAGTGATGAATTAAAGAATATGCTTAAAACAAACCTTAGCATTGTAGAATAATAACAGTTTAAATGATTTAATAAATTTGATTAGTAAAAATTTATTTTGAAATTTAGGGAGATTATAAAAAAATGAAAAAGTCAAGTAAATTATGAATCACGTTAGGTTCTATTACAGGCGCAGTAGTTTTACTTGCTACCGGTTTATCGGTTGGTTTAGTTATGAAAGCAAAACCAAAAAAAGAATTAGCACAACAAATTCAAGCTTTTGAATTAGAATTAGAATCTAATAGTAAGCTTAACGAATCGCAAAAAACCGAGATTAAAAAGGTAATTGATGATGCTAAGGAAGTGTTAAATTCTGACAAATCATCAAATATTAATTTTAGAGAAGCATTATCAAAACTCGTTAGTCAGGTTAGTGAGATTAGGAAAAAAAGCTTTGATTCAAAACCTGATTTATTATTAAGCGAAGCTAAAAAAATATATGAATCTAAATTGAATGAAGCCAATGAATTACTAACTATGCTTTCAAATGATGAATATAAAGAAATAAAAACAAAATTGGAATCATCTATTAATTTAGCAAAAAAAGAAATTAGCGATAAAAGTACAAAAGAACAGTATGAAAATGCAACTAAATCATTGATAAGTGCTATTGAAACTGCTAATAGTGAAAAACAATCAATTGATGTTCATAATTTAAATAATTCTAATAAAAATTTAGAAAATGCTAAAGAAGAATATGACAAAGTTATTTCTAAAGCCAATGAACTAATTAAAACATTAGAAGCAAAACCTGAATACGCAACTATTAAGAAGACATTAGAAGAAAAAGTTAATAAAAATAAAAAAACGATAACTGAATCAAGTTCTAAGGATGAATTTCTTGCTGCCACAAATGAAATTAATGACGCAATTAATCAAGCTAAGGCAGAAAAGAAAAAAATTGATAATAAATCAAAAACTGATGATACTAAAAAAGCAGCAAAAGCCGATTTTTATAAATTAGAAAATGAAATTAAAGAGTTTATTAAGACATTAAAAAAACCTGAACAAGATGGTCTTAAAAATAAATTAGAGGTTGAGTTAAATAAACAAAAAAGTATTGTAGATCAGGAAAATACAACTTCTCGCAAAGTTAAAGATATTACTAAAAGCCTTAAAAAATTCTTTGAACAAATCAAAAGAGACGCACAAAAAGCAGATACTACAGAAGAAACTTTAACAGCCGAGCAAAAGGCATTAGTTGAAAAAATAAAAAATAAAACAATTTTAAATAATAGCACCATTAGCGAGGATGTTAAAAAAGCTATTATTGAAATATACAATTCTCCTAAAAGTCATGATAAAAATGAACACGTGAGATACTTCTTTGGCTATTTAAGCTACAAGAGGCCAAAAAAAGGGCAAGAACCAACCTTGCAATTTTCTGAAAATTCAAAAGGAAAAAAGAAAGATCTTGGAAATTTATTTGCTAAAGAATTTATGGATTTAATAAATAGAAAAGATGTCTTATATGCCGGTTCAAATAGCAGAAGAAAAGCATTATGTCTTGAATTAAAGGAGGATGGCAAAGTTGTTCTACCTTTTAAGTTTAAAGGCAGCGATAAGATATATGAAATAGAACTATTTACTAGTGATGAATTAAAGAAAATGACAAATAACTAATTTAGTTATGTTATAAATTAGGTAAAACCTGTACAATAAATGAATTGCACTAATAATAATTTTTGCGCTAAAAATGTGGGAGAAAATTAAAATGAAAAAATCGAGTAAATTACTAATTTCGTTAGGTTCTATTAGCGGTACAGCTGTCGTGCTTGCAACCGGTTTATCAGTAGGGATCGTGTTACATGCTAAACCTAAAAAAGAGCTATCTCAGCAAATCGAAACCTTTGAGCAAGAATTAAAATCTAATAAGAAACTTAATGATTCACAAAAGTTAGAAATTAAAAAGGCTATCGATAATGCTAAAAAGGTGCTAAATTCTGATAAGTCAACAAATTCCAATTTTAAGGATGCATTATTAAAGTTAGTTAGTCAAGTTAGTGAAATTAAGAAAAATACTATAGATGTAAAAAATAATAATTCATTAGAAGCTGTTAAATCCTTATATAACACTAAATTGGATGAAGCAAATAAGTTATTATCCTCGTTGCTAGATGATAAGTATAAGGAAGCTAAAATTAAACTTGAATCATCTATTAATACTGCTAAAAAAGAAATTTCTGACAAGTCTAGTGTTGAGCAATTCAAGCAAGCAGCAAATAAAATAGCCAATGCTATTGATACTGCTAAAGAATCCAAACAAATGATAGATGGACAACACGGTAGTGATAATACAAATAATATTTTAGAAAAAACAAAACAAGAATATAAAAAGCAAAAAGATATCATCGATGATCAATTAACATATTTGAGCGGTCCTAAGTATGCGGAAATAAAGTCCATGCTGGAAAAGGAAGTTAATGAAATAGTTAAAAATATTAATGATAATAGTACTGCTGAACAATTTGAAGCAGCAACTAAAAAGTTAAAAGATGCATCAGAAAAAGCAAAAAAAATGGCTGAACCAATCGATGATGAAATCGAGGCAAGAGTTGAATTTGATAATAATCTTAATGCCGCTAAAAAAATAAGCAAGGAATTGGAGTCAGATTCTAGATATAAAGCAATAAAGGATGAATTGGATAAAGTCATTCAAGAAAATGAAAATGCTATTAATGATAAAAGTACTAAGGAGCAAATTGATTCTATTTCATCAGTATTAATTGAAGCTACACTTAAAGCCAAAAATGCAAAAAGGGATATTGATGATGCACAACAAGAAAAAGATTCTAAGCTACAAGCACTAGCTTCATTCAATAAAATAGCTAAAGAAGTGGAAGATTATTCAAAAACTCTTACTAACCAAAAACATGATGATATTAAAAAGCAATTAGACGATGAATTAAAAAAACAACAGGAAGTTGTTAAACAAGATAGTTCAGATTCCGAAAAAATAGAAGATGCTACCAAAAAATTGTCTAATTTACTTGAGCAAGCAAAAAACAGCTTAAATAAAAATACAGATGCCAAGAAAAAACAACCGGATGCAAATGTCGAGGAAAATCTAACTGAGGAACAACAAAAAATAGTTGATAAAATAAATAATAAGTCAATTGTATCAACTAGTTCAATTACTGATGATGTTAAAAATGCAATTATTACTATATTAAAAGGAAATAGTAGGTTGTCAAATGAAAGAAAACATCACTACTTTGGCTATGTTACTTTTGATCAAAAAAATGATTTTATGTTCTCCGAAAAGAAACCCAACAAGAAAAACAAAGCAAAAAACCTTGGATCAGGAATTTTCTCAAAGGATTTCGTTGATCTTTGGCGTAAAAAAGAAATACTTTTTGCAAGTAATTCTAATAAGAAAAATAGTAGAAAAGCACTTTGCTTAGAAAAGAAAGCAGATGGTAAAATTGTTCTTCCATTTAAGTTTAAAGGTCACTCTACTATTTATGAAATTGAACTTTTTCAATTAGATGCAAAAGCTTAATTTATCAAAAAAACACGCAAAATAAATGTGTGTTTTTTGATTGCAACTATTAAAAACTCAAACTCATAAAATTTGCTTTACATTGTAGATAATAAACCTAAAATTTGTAAAAAAACGTTTATTTATGTTAAAATAATAAAGCAATTTAGAAAATGGCGTTCGTGGCGAAGTGGTTAACGCTCCGGGTTGTGGCTCCGGCATACGAGGGTTCGATCCCCTTCGAACGCCCCATTTTTTATTTTATTTTTTGAACATTTTCACCTAATAAATGACACTTACGACATCTAGCTTCATATTCATTGTAATTACCTAATAAATTTAAACTCTTATTTTTTATTTTTCTATATGAAGTAGTTGCAACATTTTGACATATTACGCAAATAGCATGCAATTTAGTAATTGTTTCAGCAATAGCCATTAAATTAGGCATCGGCCCAAAAGGTTGACGTCGATAATCTTGGTCAAGTCCAGCAATTATTATTAAATATCCCTTGTTTGCCAAATCATCGGCCACTGAAATTAAATTATTTCCAAAAAAATGAGCCTCATCAATTAAAATTGCATCATATTTAGCTTTGTCAAGCAATTCATAAATATCTTCAATTTGTTTAATTGAAAAAGTTCTTTCTTTTAATCCACAGCGACTTACTATTTCGCTATCAGAAAAACGATTGTCATATTCAGGCTTAATTACTAAACTATTAAATTTAGCATATGATAATGTTCTTAATCTTCTTAGTAGTTCCTCGGTTTTCCCACTAAACATGGGACCTGTGATAATCTCAATCATACCTTTTGAGAATCTTTTATACATAATAAACCTACCTTAAATTCTGTGAGTTATTTATTGTTATAATAATAAATTATTTTCTTATATTACATTAAAATTATTAGTATAAATTTTTTTCTTTATCGGAGGTTTTTATGTCATTAAAAGCAGGGATTGTGGGATTACCAAACGTTGGAAAAAGCACACTTTTTTCAGCCTTAACATTAAATGAAGCAGAGTCAGCTAATTACGCATTTACTACTATTGAACCTAATATTGCAATAGTTAATTTAGAAGATTCAAGATTATATAGTTTAGCATCTCTTGTTAATGCTAGAAAAATTGTTCCAGCAACATTTCAATTTGTTGATATTGCCGGACTTGTCGAAGGGGCCTCGAAGGGTGAGGGATTAGGTAATAAGTTTCTATCTAACATCCGTGAAGTGGATGCAATAGTACACGTAATTAGATGTTTTGAAAATGATGATATAGTTCATGTGAGAAATCATATTGATCCATTGGCCGACCTAAAAATAATTAATTTAGAACTAATTTTAGCAGATTTGCAGATGGTTGAGAATGTTCTAGGACGTATTGGCAAAAAGGCAATTAACTCAAATGATAAGGAATTAAAAAAAGAATATGAACTTTTGGTTAGAATTAAAGATTATTTATCTGATGAAAAAATGCTAAAGGATATTGACTTTTCATCTGAGGAATTGGCAATTATTAAAAATTATCAATTTCTTACAATTAAGCCTACTATTTATGTTGCTAATCTTGATGCAAATTCATACAAAAATCTATCAGAAGCAAAACATTTTTTAAGATTAAAACAAGAATTAGAAAAAAATAATGAATATATAATTCCAATTTGTATAAAAATTGAATATGAAGTATCTAGCTTTTTAAATGAAGAAAAAACAATGTTTTTAAATGAATATAATATCGATAAATCCGGACTTGCCGAACTTATATCTAAGAGTTTTTATTTATTAGATCAAGCTACCTATTTCACTGTTGGAGAAGTTGAAACAAGAGCTTGAGTGTTTAAAAAAGGAATGAATGCGGCTGAATGTGCCGGAATTATTCATACTGATTTTGAAAAGAAATTCGTTAAAGCTGAGGTTATTAAGTACGATGACTATATTGCTTGTGGTGGTGAAAAACAAGCGAAAGAAGCAGGTAAAATGATGCTAGAAGGCCGAAATTATCTAATGAAGGATGGAGATGTTTGTTATTTTAAGATAGCTAAATAAAATTACAAAAGAAATTTTCATAATGTATTTGTTTATTAATGACAGGGATAAAATATTAATTTTTTATTTAATGTTTTAATTTTTAAAATATTAAATTGTAAAAATGAAGTATTTTATTAATGAATATTTTATAAAAAATAAAGGTTAATAATAGAACCAATAGGCCTAAAACTAGTTAGGGTTTTGGGTCTATTTTTTGATATTAAATATGTATTTTTTTGTAAAAAACGCCTCATTTATTGTTGAAAAAATTTAAAGTTTTAAAATTAAGTTAAGGGGGATATATGAAAAAGATAAGTTTTTTACTAGGATTGCCGCTAGTGGTTAGTCCAATATTGGTTATCTCTTATACTAAAAATAGTAACAATACAGATGAAGCATTAGAAATAAAATATAAGGAAAAAGTTGGTGCTTATTGTTTGTGCGATTTTATAAGACTAACAGGGCGACAAGATACCAAAATTAAATTTATATCAGGTAATTTTTTTAATATTGATAAATATAACTATATAGTCGGCTATGAAAATGGTGGTTATTCAATCTTTGATCATGGTAGAGAAAAAATAGTAGAAGTTAATCCTTATTATATTTTTACGCCAGAAATGATGCTAATGTTTCCTAATAAGGATACAATAATATTAAGAAATAGCGAAACATCATTTGATTATACAAATATTCGCGATAGGGATAAACCATTTCCCGGTGACGTTCATAGGCCTATTAAGAAAACCAAAAATGTGACCGATGATTGAAAAGATCAATCTAAAAAAATTGAAAAAAATTTTAAAAATGTTAATTTTAGCAATTTTAATATTTGGAATTTAAACACCGTAAAAAATTCTAGTTTAACAGATTTCAAGAAAAATGGTATAAGAAATGAATACAACGGTTTTTTATATGCTGATGATGAAATTAGGTATTCATGATTTTTTAAATCAAACAACAATAAGGTTTTTGGAATTAATGATGCTAAATATTACACAAACGAAGAAGACTGAGGTGGAATATGCGGCTATATTGCCATAAATCAGATGATACTTTATAATAATTATTTTTTAAATCCTAGATATTTAGGATTTCAAGAAGAAGAAAAATATATAGATAAAACAGAATCCTTTGATGCAGGAATAATATATGATTATGACTCAATGCCATGGGAAATTATAAATGGTGACCTTGTTTATGATTATGAGTATGAAAAAACTCATCAGCTCAGAACATATTTTTCCAATTTAACTAATAATGAAAAAGTTAAATATTTAAAAGAAAATTATTTTTCTCCAAAATTAAATGATGTTTATATGAAAGATCTTTTAGAAAAATTTAAATTCAAGAAGGGTACAACATACTGAAATAGGAAAGAAATTATTAAAAATCTATTAAACAAAAAATATGTTGATTATACATTTAGTTATTGATATAACAGAAGCAATAATATTGTAAATTTTATTAAGGATAAAAAAATACCAGCATTTCTAGTTTCGGATACAAGAGAATTTAAGAATGGTGGATATGAATTGAATGGCGAATCTTCGCATATTTATGTAGCTTATGGAGTTTATGAAGATGGAAGAGCACTAGTTAATTTTGATTGATATGACCAATGAAATCAAGTTATTATTGATACAAACAACATTAAATGGCTTGAATATTTAGAAAATAAAGATCAAGGTGAACTAGGAAAATATTTTTGGGATGGTGCTAATTTTGTTACTGGAAGTGAAATTACAGAAAGATTAAAGGATTGCGAGTTAATAAAATAATGAAAAAGAAAACAAAAATTGCATTAATAGGCGCGCTGGTGCCAACTGTTGTGATTGGTGCTCCATTGCTTGGCTTTAGCATATATTCGGTGATAACGCATTTAGATCGTCTTAATATGCCAATCGGACCATCAATGCCTCATAGAAATTATTTAGAAGATGTAACTCTTTATAAGGATGCCTTTAAGGGCGATAACATTTTAATTAAAAATCCTTTTAAAAAATATGAATTTAAAACCTCTAATAAAATAGAGGAAGTTAAAAAATATATAAATAGCATTAAGAAAGAGGGTTTTTATGTTATCCCATTGAAAATTAAACTTATAAATACATCAAAAGATAATAAAGGAGATTTTAGAGAAGAATTTGAAGAAAAAATATCAAATTTAAAGGATATAGTGCTATTTTATCTTCCTAAAAAAATGATTACTCAATTTCTACCTTATGGGTTTGAATTTGAGCAATGATATGCTACACCATTTCAGGATTTAGAAGATTTTAAAATTTTTAAAACAAGCTCAGAAGACACTTATAAAGACGTAACAAATTGAAAAAAAACAATTCATTCACCTTATCCCAGTTTTTTACAAACAAGATCTTTTCTTTCAGCTATTAATAAACATAAGGTTAAATATAATGATAAGGAATTGGACATTGCAGATATTATAATAATTGGAATAGATAACGATAAAAAAGATGCAACTTTAAAAATTTTTATAAATAGATACATACCTAGTGATTATTCAAAAATAAAGGAATATGAAGAATTGGAAGCAAAGGATGGTAGCAAAAAAGAGATAAATATTTATAATTTGCATTATTAATAGGTAGTGTAGTAAATTTTGTGTAAATTTATCTCCTGCTTACTTTTTGAGTAAGAGATTTGAGAATAGCTTACATAAATCTAAATTTATTATGTAAAAATAACCAAATAACATAACAAAATCGGAGAATTTAATCTCCTAAATGTTATTTGGTTATTTTAAATTATTATTATTATTATTATTATTATTATTATTATTATTATTATTCGAAAATTATTTGCAATTGGTTATAAACAACCCCTCAGTTAGGAACGGATTTACCTCATTTTTCAACTTGATTTTGAATTGCAAAATAAATTATTTTTATTAAAGAGTCATCAGTAGGAAATGAAGTTTTTTTAGAAATTTTTCTAATATTTCTATTTAAATTTTCAATAACATTTGTTGTATAAATTAGTTTTCTAATTTCCGCTGGAAAATTAAAAAAAGTAACTAATTCATCGAAATTATTTCTTCAACTTTTGACTGCATAATGATATTTAGAATCTCATTTTTGTTCAAAAATTTCAAGAAATCTTGAAGCCTCATCCAGGTTGCTGGATTTATAAATATTTTTCATATCTTGGGTAAATTCTTTTAAATCTTTATAGTTAACATGTTTTGCCGAATTTCTTATTTGATGAACTATGCACTTTTGAATTTGTGTTTTAGGATAAACAGCTTTGATTGCTTCGCTAATTCCCACTAAATTATCACCCGCCATGAGATATATCTCATGAATGCCCCTTAATTTAAGGTCATTTAGTACTTGAATTCAATATTTTGCACATTCAGATTCCCCAATTTCGAACCCAAAACATCCTTATATCCTTCCAAAGAGTATCTCATAACTATGTAAACTGACTTTTTAACAAGTTTATTTTCTTCTGTAACTTTAACCTTATTCCATCAATAAAAACCATGGCATAAGTTTTTTTAAGGGTCTATTTCTTCATTCCGTTATGTGTGGAATTATCTTATCAGTTACTCTGCTAACGAAAGTAGCATTAACTTCAACTCCGTACATTTCTTTAAGAGTTTGAGATATATATCTCGTTGAAATTCTTTTTGAATAAAGACCGATAATTTGGCTTTCAATTTTAGAAATATCATACTGGTATTTTGGAACTATTGTTGGTTTAAATTCAGAGTTTCTATCTCTCGGAATTTGAAGTTTAATTTCACCTAAATTTGATCTTAGATTTTTAGAATAACTACCATTTCGATAGCTATCTTTTATCGTTTTTCATGCTCATATCTATCGTAACAAGGTGTTTTTTCATTTCTTCTTCTGGTATTATTTGAATAAGATCTTTGGTATTTTGCTTAATAATTTCGTAAACCTCTTTCTGAGTTGTTGGTTTATATTTATCATATAATTCTTTTGCACTTAGCATTTTAATTTCTTTTTTGGCATATTAAAAAAATTTCCTATATAAATATTTTGAGTTTAAATATTTGCTATTAGGAGATTTTTACACAAAATTATCTACAGTTCCAAAAAATCTCTTTTCAATAAGTTTGGTTATTTTTTACAAAAATTAAACTATTTTTCAAATTCTTTAATTACATATGAAGAATTGAATAGATATAATAAACTTCCTCAGTCAAGACCAAAAGTAACGATGTCACCGGCTTTATATTCAATATTTGAATCTTGAGCGTTGATAATCATATGATCTGAAGATCCACCTAAAATTTTTAGTTTTTCATCATATGGGATCATGGCATCAAACATTGTATCCAATTTACCGATTGCCAAAATAATTCTTTTTATATCACCAATGTCTTCAAAATAAGGAACATGTCCAAACGCATCAATTCCACAAGCACCAATTGGCATTGAGCTTTTATAATCAACTTCAACAACTTCAACTTCGCATCTAAATGCATCACGATACATCCCATCAATTGTTTGACGATACATATCTTCAGTACCAAAAATCATTGCAAAACCCATTCTTAAAACATTGATTTCTTCTGGCATACGATTTTCTCACACCATATGTAAACTCAATGAGTTTCCGCCTGACATATGAGTTAATTTGATATTAAGTTCACTCTCAATTTGATGTTGGATTTCAACGAATTGTTTCATTGTTTCATCAGATGGTATTCTAGCACCATAACATCCAAAATTGCATCCTAAACCAATTAATTTAACACCTTTCATTTCATTAATTAATTTAGCTGATTTTAAAGCATCTTCTGGCAAAACACCTTCTCTCCTATCACCTAAGTCCACCATTAAAACAATTTCATGCGGCTTTTTATTGTTTTTTAAACAATAATCACTAATTTTTTTAATAACATCTAAATCGCCATTTAAAGATGAATCACATAATTCAATCATTTTTGGTATTTCAGAAATCATTGGTATTCTTAAAAGTTGTTTGTGACCTGGTATATCTTTATATATTTCAAAATTATCTAGCCGTGAATCTCCAAAGTTTTTTATGCCTGCCTCAGCATATAATTCCGCCATTCTTCTATTTCCGCAAAAACCTTTAGTTACTGCTAAAACTTCAATATTTTTAACCTTGCAAATTTCGATTGCTCTTCTAACGTTAGTTTTGAATTTAGTTTCATTAATAATAATTTTTGGGTATCCCATTTTTATTCCTTTATTTTAATTTAATTCCTATATTATTTGCTATTTTTAATAATTATAAATTCTTTTTTGCCATTTCTTAATAAGGCATATTTTTGTTCGTAATTTGTAAATTCTCAATTATTTTGCAACATCCTATAGTTTAAAATCATTATAGGAGGTAATGTGAAATATAAAAAAATAGAAATCCGGAATTTAACAGATTTTGAGAAAAAAAGAAAAGATATTTATACCGATATAACTAATGAAAAAATTAAAAATAAACCAAATCGCCATAAAACATGAAGTTAGCCGTTTTACATTTCCTATTAAAACCTATTAATAAGAAATGCTTTACTTTTTTAAAAAAACAAGATACATTTGTAATGCATCTTGTTTTATAACAATTTTATGATATGGCAGGGGATGCAGGAATCGAACCCGCACAAATGGGTTTGGAGTCCATTGTTCTACCATTAAACTAATCCCCTAGACACATATAAAATTATAATTTATCTTTTTATATTTTTAAAGAAATCTTTTATTTCGTTTATTTTGTCAATTTTTTCTCAACTTAAATTAAGGTCATTTCTACCAAAATGACCAAAAGTTGCGGTTGGTAGAAAAATTGGGTTTAATAAATTTAGTGTGTTTATAATTCCTTCAACACTTAAATCAAATAATTTATAAACGGCATTAATTATTTCCTGTTCTGTATATTTAGAAGTACCAAAAGTTTCAATATAAATTGATTGTGGTCTAGGCAATCCTATGGCATAAGATAATTGGATTTCCATTTTTTTTGCAATGCCAGCAGCAACAAAATTTTTGGTTATATATCTTGCCATATATGCTGCAGAACGGTCTATCTTGGTTGCGTCCTTGCCTGAAAACGCCCCACCACCATGTCTTGCAAAACCACCATAAGTGTCGACAATTATTTTTCTACCAGTCAAACCAGTATCTCCGGTTGGTCCCCCTATTACAAATCTACCGGTGGGATTTATTAATAATTCATAATCTAAATTGAAATTATGTTCTTTTAAAACATAGTCAACGATATTTGTTTTTATAAAGGTTTTAAATTTATCATAATTAAAATTTTCCTCATGTTGAATTGACATTAAAACTTTTTTAATAGTATATGTATTTTTTTTATCATCATATTCAACTGTGACTTGGCTTTTCATATCTGACTTTGCATATGGAAATTTTTTATGTCTTCTTAAATTTTCGGCACGCTTTACTAATTCATGAGCTAGCACAATAGGCCATGGCATATAATACTCATTTTCGCAAGTGGCATAACCAAACAAAATCCCTTGATCGCCAGCACCTAATTCTTTATTGTTGTCCTTGTTTACTCCCTGAGCAATATCAGGACTTTGTTCAGTAATTGCGTTAATTATTTTAAAATCGTTTTCCTTATAGCCTAAATTTTTAAGTATTTTTCATGCTTCCTTAATAGTATCAATATAACCTTTTGTTGAAATTTGGCCACCAATATATATGAGGTCATCATTTGCTATAACGTCACATGCTACTCTTGAATATTTATCTTGCTTTAATAAAGCATCGACAATTGCATCTGAAATTTGGTCACAAATTTTATCCGGATGTCCCGCACCCACAGATTCGCTTGTTAATAATCTCTTCATTGTATTTCTCCTTTAAATTTCTATAGCTATAATTAAAAACATAAAAAAACAACTCTATTTTATAGGTTGTTTTTTGACTAAATAAACTTACAAATGATACATGTTAGATTTTTTATAAAAATCTCTGACTATCCACCTTATTCTATACGAACAGGTTGGCATGTTTCATCGCCGTCAAGCTAACAACTCTTTATGTATTTTAATTATGATAAAAGTATATCATTTTATAAGAGAATTATGCCATTTTCACTGATCGTTTTTTTAGTCTCATCATTTCAAATGCTAACTTGAACTTCACCAATATGTCTTTTTTCTAATAAAAACATTGCAATTCTTGATTGTCCTAGCCCCCCACCGATAGTTAAAGGCAATTTGTTTTCTAAAATAGCCTTATGATATGGACTTATTTTTGCTATTTCATAGTCATTTAGTTGATATTGTTTTCTTAGTGAATCACCATCCACTCTAATTCCCATACTACTTAGTTCCAAAGCGATATCGTTGATTGGATCATAAACAATTAAATCACCATTAAGCATCCAATCATCATAATCCTTAGCTCTTTTTGAATGTGGCTTATTATCATTTAATAGATAACCAATTTGGTAAATAAAAATAGCTTTGTGTTCTTTTACTATCTCGTATTCTCTCTCCTCAGGCGAAATATTTGGGTAGAGATTATATAGTTCATTTGAACTAATAAAGAAAATTTTTTCTGGAAGTTTTGTTGCGAAAATTTGATAAATTTTATTAATGGTTTTTTCTGTTTCTTTAAGGCATTTATATATTTTTTTAACAACCTTTTTAAGAAAATTAATATTACGATCCTTTTTATTTATAACTAATTCTCAATCTCACTGGTCGACATAAAAAGAATGGGTTTTATCAATATTTTCTTGTTGTCTTATTGCGTTCATATCAGTATAGATACCTTCATAAACGTTAAAATTATATCTTGCCAGGGCATCTCTTTTTCATTTTGCTAGTGAGTGAACAATTTCGATATCTTCATTAATATTTTTAGGTCTAAATATAACTGGTTTTTCTCCTGAGAGACCATCATTTAAGCCACTACTACTTCTTAGAAACATAGGTGCCGATACTCTTGTAAGATTTAAGGCTCTTCTTAATTTATGTGAAAAAACGTCTTTTAGTTTTTCAATCGCAAACTGAGTTTCTTTTAATGTTAAACATGTTTTTTTCATAAAAGAATTTTAACAAATTAAACAAAAAAGTCCATTGAAAAATGAACTCTCTTTTAATTTATATTAAACTATTACTCTTTATCTTGAATTGCTTCAAAACCGGGCATTTTATTACCTTGAATGAATTCGATAGAAGCTCCGCCACCGGTTGAAATAAAACTGAATTTTGATTGGTATCCTAGTTTGTTAATAGCAGTTACTGAATCACCGCCACCGACAACAGAGTAAGCTCTTTCATTATTTGCAATAGCTATAGCAATACCTTTTGTTCCATTTTCAAAGTTTTTGAATTCAGTTACTCCCGCAGGTCCGTTTCAAAATATTGTTTTTGCGGAAGCGATAATTTCGTTAAATAGCTCAACTGATTGTGGGCCAATATCTAATCCCATATATCCATCAGGAATGTTGATATTATCTTTTGTTGTAAATAAAGGAGTTTTATCAGCGAATTCATCAGTGTAAGCATTGTCAATTGGTAAAACAATTTTGTCCTTATATTCAATTAAATATTGTTTTGCCATTTCTACTTTGTCATCTTCACAAATTGATGTTCCCACTTTGTGACCCAATGCTTTTTGGAAGGTATATGCCATTCCACCAACAACTAGAACTTTATCAGCAACATTGAATAATTTTTCAAGTACCTTGATTTTGTCACTAACTTTTGCTCCTCCAATAATAGCAACATATGGTCTTTCGAATCCATCTAATATTTTAGATAAGTGTAAAACTTCATTGTTCATTAATAAACCAAGTGCTGATTCCTTGATGAATTTTGCAATACCTGCCGTTGAAGCATGAGCACGATGTGAAGCACCAAAGGCATCATTAACATAAACATCTCCTAGGCTAGCTCAATATTTTGCTAATTCTTCATTGTTTCCCGATTCAGCCTTATCATTTAAATCCTCAAAACGAGTGTTTTCTAAGAAAATAATTTCTCCTGGTTTTAGGTTTGAAGCTGCCTTTTTAACTTCTTCACCTCTAGTTTCAGGAATAAAGTTCACTTTTTTGCCTAGAATTTCAGAAAACTTTTCTACAACAACCTTTAACGATTTATTTAATTTGTCTTCAGGAGCTTTTATTCTTCCTAAATGTGAAAGCATAATTAGTGATGCGCCATGGTCTAAAATGTACTTGATTGTCGGCAATGCTGCATCGATTCTTTTCGTGTCCATAACCATTCCGTTAGAAACAGGGACATTAAAATCAACTCTTAGAATTACTTTTTTTCCTTTAAGTTCAATATCCTTGATTGTTTTTTTCATTTTATCTCCTATATTTTTTAGTAATTTAATATAAAATTTTTATTAATATATGTGTAATTATAATAAAATAATCTTAATTAATAATCAAACATATTAAAATGATGATTTATTGATTGTTAGGAGAAAGATGGCTCAAAAACAAAAAGATACAAGAACCCTGAATTATGATCCTGAGAGCGATAATATCTCAAGAATCATTACTGAATTTCAGTCATATAAGAAGAATGCTAAATTTTTTAAGGATTATTCTGAGATGGAAATTTTTAATTATTTTCAAAAGATGAGATTTATGAATATTATGGATGAAAGAAATAAGGAAATAATTAAGCAAGCCCAGAATAGACAAACACAATTGCAAATGAAGTATCAAACATATATTGAGTTCGATAGATGATCTGATTCTCCACAGGCAACACAAGCAAAACCAATTAGTAAACTAAGAAGAATTTTGGCAATTATTTTTGTAATAATTATTCAAATCATTGTCTTGATAATAATTATTAAATTAGCAAATGGTAATTCATAAAATTAGATGAGGTTTTTAATGGTTGAATATATTATTTTATTTTTTGTAATCTTTATTTCGGTTGTTTTATCAGTTAATTATATTATTAACATTGTAAATGCTAAGAAGAAAAATAAGTCTATTAAAAAGAGTCTTGGAAGCTCAACTAAAATTAGAATAATTTATCAATTGAGAGAAGCGCTAGAGAAGCTTTCGGCAACAAAAACTGGTGCAATTATAACAATTGAAAATAATGATAATTTAGACCCACTAAGAACAGACGGAATTATTTTGGATGCGAATATTTCTTCCTCGATCTTAATTTCTATTTTTAATAAACATAGCCCCTTACATGATGGCGCGGTTATTATAAGAAATAATAAAATTTACTATGTTGCTACATTTTATAAAATAACTAAGAAGTCAATTGATAATAAATATGGTGCAAGACATCGCGCCGGAATGGGAATTTCTGAAATGAGTGATGCTTCAACATTAATTGTGAGCGAAGAAAACGGTGGTATAACGCTTGCTGAAAATGGCGTACTACAGTCTGTTCCTTTAGAACAATTGCAAATAGTTTTAGGTAGAATTTTAAGGGATTCTAATTAATAGCTATTAATTTAGTATTATTATATTTTGTGATTTTTTGATAATTAAAAATGAAAAAACGACTTAAATTAAATTGAAAAATTTATATTACTTTTTTAAAGTTTTTATAATAAAAGTTTAAAAAAAATTTAAAAATTTTTATTTTTGTTAAAATTATTTCATTACTTATTTACTTTAAAAATCAATGTTAAACGCCTTAATTTGGACAGGACATAGATGAAAGGCTATGCTTAGGTGGTTAAACGCGTTTAATCTTAAAGATTTTAATATCTATAAAAAAATTAAAAATTTATATAGTTAACTCGAAAGGAAAGAAAATGGCAAAAGTAGATTTTGACCGTTCAAAAGCTCACGTTAACGTTGGAACAATCGGTCACGTTGACCATGGTAAAACAACATTAACAGCTGCGATAGCAACAGTTTTATCTAAAAAAGGTTTATCAGAAGCTAGAGATTACGCTTCAATCGATAATGCCCCAGAAGAAAAAGCACGTGGTATTACAATTAACACCTCACACATCGAATACCAAACAGAAAAGCGTCACTATGCACACGTTGACTGTCCAGGTCACGCTGACTATGTTAAAAATATGATTACAGGTGCCGCTCAAATGGATGGTGCAATATTAGTAGTTGCTGCTACTGATGGTCCTATGCCTCAAACACGTGAACACATTTTATTGGCAAAACAAGTTGGTGTTCCTAAAATTGTTGTTTTCCTAAACAAAATTGATATGTTTAGTGATGATGAAAGAGAAGAAATGATTGGTTTAGTTGAAATGGATATCCGTGGATTGCTAAACGAATATGGTTTCGATGGAGACAATACACCTGTTATTGCCGGTTCAGCTCTTAAAGCATTACAAGGCGACGCCGCTTATGAGCAACAAATTATGGACTTAATGGATGCTGTTGATACATACATTGAAGAACCAAAACGTGAAACAGAAAAACCATTCTTAATGGCTATTGAAGACGTTTTCACAATTACAGGACGTGGAACAGTTGCAACTGGTAGAGTTGAACGTGGTGTTTTATCACTTAACGAAGAAGTTGAAATTGTTGGATTAAAGCCAACTAAGAAAACAGTTGTTACTGGTATCGAAATGTTTAGAAAGAACCTAAAAGAAGCTCAAGCTGGGGATAATGCTGGTTTATTACTACGTGGTATTGATAGATCAGAAATTGAACGTGGACAAGTTTTAGCAAAACCTAAAACAATCGTTCCTCACACAGAATTTGAAGCTACAGTTTATGTTCTTAAAAAAGAAGAAGGTGGACGTCACACACCTTTCTTCCAAAACTATAAACCACAATTCTACTTCCGTACAACAGACGTTACAGGTGGAATTGCATTCATCGGACAACGTGAAATGGTTATGCCAGGGGATACAGTTGAATTAAAAGTTACTTTAATTGCACCTATTGCTGTTGAAGAAGGAACAAGATTCTCAATCCGTGAAGGTGGTAGAACTGTTGGTGCCGGAACTGTAACAAAGATTACAAAATAATTTTAGTTTGAAAAATATGCTG
>NZ_JBSQAX010000012.1:0-20792 GCF_053851575.1 Mycoplasma sp. 2261
TTTTAAAAAATTAAAATTGACGTTATGGTATTCGTATCCAGTTTTCAAAGAACTATCTTAATATTTGTTAGCAAAAAAGCTACAATTACTATTATACGCTTTTTATTTTTTTTAATAATATTTTTTTATTTTTTTTAAAAAATCTTAGATATTACTAAATTAGTTTAATTAAAAACTAATCAAGCAAAAATAGAAAGCTTATATATTATATATAAAATTTTTTTATTTTTGAAATTATTAATAAAAAAATATAATCTAATATAGATAATATCTTTTACTAAAAAAGTCAATTATAACTTATTAAATATAAAACACCAAGTCAACAACTTGGTGTTTCTAAAATTATTTAATTTTATCATTAATAACATTTTTAAGAACTTTTTCTTCCTTATAAAATCCACAATATCTACATGCTTGGTGAGGAATAATTGATTGTTTGCAATGCTTGCATTCTACTAACGTAATAGGACTTAATGCATGATGACTTCTTCTTAAATTTTTTCTTTGCTTTGAGGTTTTTCTTTTTGGAACTATAGCCATAATTTATCTCCTATTTTTATACTAATTTAATAATTGCCATTTTAGCATTATCGCCAGCACGGTTATTAATTTTAATTATTCTTGTATATCCGCCATTTCTTTGGGCGTATTTTGATGCTAGAACATCAAATAAATATTGTAACGAATCTTTGTTTTCAACTTTTGAAGGAATAAGTCTTAAAAATTTAGCTGCTTGTCTTCTGGTTGAAAGGGTATTTTTCTTTCCGAGTGTAATCATCTTTTCTGCATTTGATCTAATTCTTTTAGCTCTTTCAAGAGTGGTTTTAACTTGACCGTTTACCAATAAATCGGTAACTAACGATCTTTCTACATGGTTTCATCATTCAGTATTTCTACGAAATAGTTGTTTTGGGTTAGCCATTATTCTTCTCCCTCATCTGATTTTTTAAGTTGTTCTAGTGAATCTATCGTGGTGTCGCTTTCGAAATCAGCATCATTGCCAATTCTATTTTTTCAATCATTTCTTTTATCAATAATATCTTGAATTGATTTTTTACCTAGGTTTTTAATATTTGCCAATTCTTCATCAGTTAAATTTAATACTTCTTCAATAGTGGTGAATTTTGCTCTTTTTAAAGCATTTTCTGATCTTACTGATAAGCCAAGTTTACTGATTGATACAGATGACTTAATTTCCTTATCTTTTTTATCTTTATTTTCTTCGAATAATTCTATCGATTCCAAAGCATCAATATTACCAATGATTTGAAAATGAGCAACAATAATCTTAGCAGCCTGTTCCATCGCATCTTTTGCTGTAATCGTGCAATCGGTTTCTAGTTTAATTTTTAATCTTTCTTCAACTAATTTAGATGAACTATTTAATTCCTCAAAAGAGATTGCACATTTTTTAACAGGACTAAAATCACTATCCATTGCTAAAAATTGACCATTTTTAATATTTGATTCTAATCTTGAACCATATTGACTAATTACATTCTTATTTTCTTCAAAATCAACAAAACCGCGACCTTTTCTTAGAAATAATTCAAATTCTAATGAGCCACCTTTGGCTATATTAGCAATGTATTGATCTTTATTTACTATTTCTAGGCCACTAACCTCAGGAATATCATAAGCATAGATTTCGCCTTCCTTATTGGCCTTAAATGATATTTTTGCTAAGTTATCTTTTTCAAACATTTCTTCATTGTAAACAAAACGGATGCTTCTTATATTTCTAACTAATGTTATCGCATCTTCTTGTAAACCACTAATTGTTTGAAATTCATGTTCGACATTATTGATTTTAATCGCAAATGGAGCAACTGATGTAATAGAAGAAAGTAAGGTTCTTCTTAAAGTAGTCCCCATTGTATTTGCATAACCACGCGATAATGGTTCGATTACAAATGTTGTATTAAAATCATTTACTTTTTCAGCGACTAATTCTTTATAAGTAATTTTTTGAATTTTTTCCATAATATCCCCCTATGTTATCCTTGTAAATCTAAATTATTTTTCTCTTTTAAGAATTTTCTTTGGAGGACGAGTACCATTGTGAGGAGTAGGAGTAACATCCTTAACATCCTTAATTGTAAAACCACTTGTTTCAATTTGCTTGCGAGCTGTTGATTTTCCAGGACCAACACCCTTAACCATAATCGACACTTCCTTTAAACCAAATTCTTTGGCTTTTTCAACAGCAGCAGCTGCGGCTAGGCCAGCAGCATATGGAGTTTTCTTCTTCGTACCTTTATATCCAATTGCCCCCGAAGAAGATCATGCAAAAACATTTCCCTTTAAATCTGAAAAAGAAACAATTGTATTTTGGTATGTTGAGTGAATATGCGCAATACCTTGCGTAACAACTTTTTTGTTTTTCTTAGCCATTATTATTTACCTTTCTTTCCAGCAATCGTTTTTCTTGGGCCTTTTCTTGTTCTTGCATTTTTCTTAGTTGATTGGCCTCTTACTGGCAATCCTTTTCTATGTCTAATACCACGATATGATTTAATTTCCATTAATCTTTTAATATTTAGATTAATTTCTCTCTTTAAATCACCTTCAGTAGTATATTGTTTAGCTTCATCTCTAATGCGTGTTAATTCTTCTTCACTTAATTCTTTAACTCTTTTTTCTCCGTCAACATTTGCGGCAGCTAAGATTTGCTTAGCAATTGTTGGACCTATACCAAAAATATATGTTAGAGAAATACGAACTTTTTTATTATTTGGAATTTCTATATTTAAAACTCTAGCCATTTTTTTTATCCTTGTCTTTGTTTGTGTTTTGGGTTAATGCAAATTACTCTATTAACGCCGTGTCTTTTAATTATTTTACAGTCTTTGCAAATGCTTTTAATCGATGCTCTAACTTTCATAATTCTCCTTAGTTTTATTTATGGCGAAAAACTATTCTGCCTAACGTTCAATCAAAAGGACTGATTTCAACATCAACCATATCACCGGGAATAAGTTTAATGTTATGTAGAGACATTTTTCCTGAAATATAAGCCTTAATTTCAAGATTATTTTCTAACAAAACATCATAATTTTTTGTTGAATGCATCTTGGTAACTTTACCAGTCATTTTAATAACTTCTTCTTTTTTATCTTTCTTGTTTTTTCCCATTAAATGTTGTCTCCTGATAATATATATGCTTCACCATTATCAATTAATACTGTTTGCTCGTAGTGCGAAGTATTAAAACCTAATGGATCAATAACAGTTCAATTATCTTCTTTAATTAATGTTTTTTTTGACTTTTGTAAAATCATCGGTTCAATACAGATAACCATACCGTTTTTAATAAAATCACCTGTATTTGGAATACCGTCATTATTTATAAGCGGATCTTCATGCAAACTTTTACCTATACCATGGCCGCAAAATTCATCAGGTGTATAATAGCCTTTTTGACGAATATAATTTCCGATTGCAGCAGATATATCACCAAAGCGTTTACCTACTTTAATTGCATTAAATCCTGCATAAAAAGCGTCTTTTGCAACTTGAATTAATTCCTTATCTTTTTGTGTAATATTGCCAACACCTTTTGTAAAGGCAGAATCAGAATAATATCCTTCCCATACTACCCCGGTATCAATTTTTACAATATCCCCATCCTTAACAACATAATCAGAAGGGATACCATGAATTAATTCTTCATTAACTGAAATACAACAAGTTGCAGGAAAACCATACATATCTAAAAAAGCTGGTTTTCCTCCTCTTTTCTTAATTTCTTTAAAAGCGACGCTATCAATTTCTTTTAAAGAAACGCCTGGTCTTATAAAGTCTCAAAGAATTTTTTTGACTTCTGCCAAGATTGCGCAGGCCTTTTTAATTTTTTGAATTTCGATTTGATTCTTAATTTTTATCATTTCAAGGCCTCTTTAACGTCATCAAACACTTTTTTTAATGATTGATAGCTATTTACTTCTGAAACTATATTCTTTTTTTTATAAAAATCTATTAAACATTTTGTTTGATCGTTATATATCGCAAGACGTTTTAATACTACTTCTTCTTCATCATCAGCTCTTTTGACAACTTCTGTTTTACAATGTTTACAGAATTTATCATTAGCTGGTGGGAATGATTCTAGGTGATAAATTGTTTTACATGAAGGACAAATTCTACGCTTCGATAAACGTTCAATAATTTGTTCATCGGTAATATTTAATAAAATAACTTGGTCAATATAAATCCCTTTTTTTTCAAGTGTATCTAAAAACTCAGCTTGATCAATCGTTCTTGGAAAACCATCAAGAATAAAAGGTATTTTCTCATTAACTAAGCTAGTTAGTTTATTTTCAACTAGCTGATTAGTTATATTATCATCAACATATTTTCCTGATTCTAATATGTTTTTAATTTTTAGCCCTAATTCTGTTTTATTTTTAATTTCTTGACGAAACATATCACCAGTTGAAAGTTGAAAATATCCAAAATTTTCAACTAATAGCTTAGAAAGAGAACCCTTGCCAGCACCTGGTGCACCTATAAAAATCAAATTAGGCTTCTTAATTTGACATCTTTCTATCATATTAAATCTTCGTCTTCTCCATATACTTCTTTTAATTCTTTAATCATTCGTCTTCTTCGCGCAAGTTCCTGTGATTTATATCTTGCTTGAATTTGTTGAACGGTTTCTGTTGCTGTTGAAACTAGAATCATTATTGATGTTCCACCAAACGCTATTGGTGCAGGCATTCCAAACATTTGTTGAATAAATTGCAATGCCCCCAATATTATTAAATACCCAGCAGAAAAGAATGATAATCTTAACACAGTATTTAATAAATAATTTTCAGTTTGTTCACCCGGTCTAATTCCAGGAATAAACGTACTGCTTTTTGCAAAATCCTCACTAATCTTATCAATTTTAGATTGTTGTATTCCCATTAAAATAGTTAATCCAAATGTTATGATAACAAATAAGAAGAATCCTAATGGTTGTGTTAGTTGAAGATTTGAATAAACTCATTGATAATATCTACTTGTATTAGGATCAAATAACCCTGCAATCAATGTAGGAACAGAAAGAACCATCATTGAAAAAATTACTGACATAATTCCTGCCGGGTTTGCTTTGATAGGTAGATAACTTAATTCTTTTTCCGTTTTAGATAATCCTGCCCCAACTTGTTGAATTGGAATTTTTCTTTCAGCAAGAGTAAATAATATTACAACAAAAATTACTAATAAATACGCCAGTAAATAAACAATAAAGTTTAGTGTTTCCTTTAAAACAACCGAATTATTATTTTTTACTGATGGCATATAGTATTCAAAAGCATGTCTGAAGGTTGGAACTAGTGAGCTAGCAATTCCGACAAAGATAATTAAGCTCGTTCCATTCCCAACACCTTTATTTGTTATTTGCTCTGATAAAAATAAAGAAAAGAATGATCCAGCTACTAACAATAAAGGAAGAATCACTCATTGATAAGCAAAGGTTCCTTTTTCGCCAAGAGACTTAACTAAACTATCAGAAAATCTTATACCAAAATTATCAGTCTGTGGATTTACTAATGCTCTTGTAATCAATATTGCTTGAAATATTGCAAAGAACAATGTAACAGTATAAGTTATAAAATTAATTTTTATTCTACCCAATGGACCTGATTGACTTAAACGATGAACCGCCGGGAATGCTTTTGTTTGCAAAATCATCATTACTAGCGATGAAGAAATAAAAGGTCCAATCCCCAAGGCGACTATGGAGAATCTACGTAATCCACCGCCACCTACCAAGTTTAAGATACCAAAGAAATCACCTTGATTCAATCTGTCTTGATGTGCTAATTCAACACCTGGTAAAGTAATAGTACCAGCTATTAAGAAAAGTGAAATAACAAAAAGAGTAAATAAGATCTTCTTAAAAAGACCATGATTTTTTCATCATTCTGATCACGAGTTTCTTTTTTTAGCAAAAAATTTATCAATCGCTAATTTGCGCTCGAGTCTTTTGTTATATATTTCCTTTTCTACCTTAGATCTTTTAGCCATTATTGAACCTCGATTTTTCCTCCAGCTTTTTCAATAGCTTCTTTAGCTGATTGTGAAAGAGACGGAATTGAAACAGTCAACTTTTTAGTTAGTGTTCCTCTTCCTAAAATTTTAACCGGCAATACTCCCTTGATAAGGTTTTTTGCTATCAATGTTTCATAAGAAACAACTTCATTATTTGTATATTTTCCTTCTAGCGAAGAAATATTAACAATTTGGAATTCAACATGATTTACATTATTAAAACCACGTTTAGGAATTCTTCTGAATAGTGGTAATTGTCCACCTTCAAAACCTAGTCTAACTGTACTTCTTTTTGTTTGTCCACTTTGCCCTCTACCAGCTTGTTTCCCTTTACCGGCAGCATGACCACGTCCGACACGATGTTTTTCTTTACGAGCGCCAGGTGTTGCTTTTAATGTATGTAATTTCATAAATAACACTCCTTAATATTATATTATTTAGCTAATAAATGCTTTACATCAATGTCACGTAGTTTAGCAATTTCTTCAACTGTTTTAATCTTCTTAAGTGCATTAACTGTGGCATGAACAATATTGTGTTTTGTTCTTGAACCATATGTTTTTGTAGAAATATCGGTATAACCAGCTAATTCCACAACAGCACGCACTGTATTAGAAGCAATAATACCAGCACCTTTAGGAGCAGGACGTAGTTGTACTTTTGAAGCTAGGAATTTTTCTTTTATTTCGTGTGGAATGGTTCCGTTAACTATAGGAACGTTGAATACATTTTTTTGTGCATCTTTAGCTGCTTTTTTAATAGCATCTTGAACTTCATTTGCTTTTCCGTGTCCAAATCCAACTTTACCTTTTTTATCGCCGACAACAACATATGCTGAAAATGAAAATCTTCTTCCACCCTTAACAACGGTTGTAACTCTGGCAATATCAATAACTTTTTCTTCAAAAATCTTAGCTGCAGGAGTTGCGCTAAATTGTTTCTTAGGAGCAAAAGCTTTTCGTTCAGTAGTTGCTTTATTATTTTCTTTTATTTCTGGTTTTTTAATAGGTGAAACTACCTTAGTTTCCTTAGCTACTTCAGTATTTTCTTTCTTTAATTCTTCAGCCATTAGAACTTAATCCCTTCTTCTCTTAATGTGTCTGCAAATGCTGCTAATTTACCATGATAAATATAGCCTGAACGGTCAAAAACGATTTCAGAAACATTTACTTCTTTTAGTTTTAGAGCAAATTGCTTTGCTACCATTTTTACTGCCTCAATATTATTCCCTTTTTCAGATAATTGTCTAGTTGAAAATGAAGCTAATGTTGTATGTGTTTCATCATTGACTGCTTGTGCATAAAAGTTATGTAATGATTTAAATACAACAACACGTGGTCTTTGTGAAGTACCTTTTGCTAATTTATTAGTAATTTTTAAATGTTTAACTTTACGTCTTTCATTTCTTGATAACATAATTTTTTACCTATTTTTTAACTACTTAGCAGCAGTTTTTCCTTCCTTACGTCTAATAACTTCATCTTTGTACATAATTCCCTTACCTGAATATGGGCTTGGACGTCTAATATCTCTTATATTTGCAGCAAATTCTCCAACAGCTTGTTTATCAATACCAGAAATTATAATATTAGTTGGTTTTGGTACCTCAATTTTTAGATTTGATGGAATTGCCTTAACTACACTGTGCGAATATCCGGCAATTATTTCGATTTCATTTCCCTTAAGTGTTGCTTTGTAACCAACACCCTTAATTTCGATTTCTTTTTTATAACCTTTTGAAACTCCGATTAACATATTACTAATAATAGCGTTTGTTGTACCATGCAATTGCTTTGTAGTTTTTTCTTCATTAGCTCTTAAAGTTTTAATTTCATTATTTTCAATAATAACAGAAATTAATGGTGAAAATGTATATTCTAATTGGCCTAAATTACCTTTAATAACAATATGGTTTTTTGATAAATTTATTTCAACACCTTGAGGAATAGATAAAACTCTTTTTCCAATTCTTGACATAGTTTAAATCCTTAAATCTAAGTAAGTTCTATCAAATAAAGGCAATAACTTCGCCACCTAAGTTGGCTTTTCTTGCTTCTTTATCAGTTAATAGACCTTTTGATGTTGAGATAATTGCTGTACCATATCCACTTAAAACACGAGGTAATTTGTCAGCTGATGAATATACTTTTAAACCTGGTTTAGAAACTCTTTTAATATCTGTAATTGCAGATAGATTTTGATTCATTCCTTTGTATTTTAAAGTAATTTTAATTTCTTTAAAACCTTTTGGTGAGGTAATGATTTCATATGAAGTAATATAACCTTCTCTTGTAAAAATTTCTAAGATTTTTTCTTTTTTAGTTGAGTGAGGAACTAGAACTTCATGATACTTTCTTGAAATAGAATTTTTAATTCTAACAAACATATCTGCTATTGGGTCTGTAATAATAGCCATAATTATCAACTCGCTTTCTTTACGCCAGGAATCTTTCCTTCGTGTGCTAATTCTCTAAAACAAATTCTACAAATTTTATATTTACGTAACACTGCATGAACACGACCACAAATTTGACAACGTGTGTATTTTCTAACTGAAAATTTTGGTTCACGTTCAGCTTTAATCATTAACGCTTTTCTTGCCATACAAATTCTCCTTAATTAGTACCTTTTGCAAATGGAATTCCAAGTTTTTTTAATAATGCAAATGCTTCTTTATCTGAATTTGCACTGGTTACAAGAATAATATCCATACCTTTTAACTTACGAATTTTATCAAATGAAATTTCTGGGAAAATAATTTCTTCTTTAATACCAATCGCGTAGTTACCACGACCATCAAAACTTTTTAAGCTTGTACCATTAAAGTCACGTACACGAGGTAAAGCAATATTAATTAATTTAGTTAAAAATGATCACATTCTTTCACGTCTTAATGTTACTTTTCCACCCATTGGCATACCTTCACGCAATTTTCAAGATGCCAATGATTTTTTTGCCACTGTTTGATATGGTTTTTGTCCAGTTATTTGGCTTAATTCAACCATAACCTCTTCAATAGCTTTTGAGTTTGATACTTCATTTCCGGCTGTCATATTAATAACAATTTTTTGTAAACGCGGAGCTTGCATAATTGATGAGTAACCAAATTCTTTAACTAATTCAGGGCGAACTTGCTCTAAATATTTTTTTTCTAATTCTAATTTAGCCATTTTCTATTTCTCCTTATTTACTTATATAACCTTATTAACTTTTTTCATAACTCTTTGTTTTTTACCGGTCTTAGCATCAACTTTAAATCCTATTTTTGTTCCAATTGACTTTTGGCCTTGTGCACCTTTTTTTGCTAGGTATGCTACATTGGAAATATGAATAGGAAATTCTTTCTTTTCAATTTTTCCTTCAGTATTTTCTTGTGAAGGTTTATGGTGTTTGGTTTTTATGTTAATTTCTTTTAGAACAACGGTTTGTTTCTTGACATTTGTTGATAAAACTGATGCAAATCTACCTTTTTCTTTTCCCGAAATAACTAAAACAATATCATTTTTTCTAATTTTAGCTTGAGACATTATAAAACCTCCGGAGCTAATGAAATTATTTTTAAATATCCTTTTTCACGAAGTTCTCTCGCTACAGGACCAAATACCCGAGTACCTCTCATAGTACCATCTTCTTTAATTAAAACCACAGCATTATCATCAAATCTAATGTATGAACCATTTTCTCTTGCAATGCCTCTTTTTGTTCTAACAATAACTGCTTTTAAAACTTGACCTTCTTTAACCACACCATTAGGGATTGCCTTTTTAACAGTAACAACAACAATGTCACCAATATTTGTGCTTCTTACAACCGAACCACCAAGGTTCTTAATAATCATTACTTCTTTGGCGCCAGAATTATCGGCTACATTACATCTCGAAAATTCACTAAGCATTTTCGTTTCCTCCGATAGCGTGTGATTTAATCTCAACTAATCTAAAGTGTTTAGTTTTTGAAAGTGGTCTTGTTTCTTGTATTTCAACAACATCACCAATTTTTGCTTCATTTTTTTCATCATGAACAGCAAATTTCTTAGATACTTTGAAACGCTTTGAGTATAATGGGTGTTTTGCATATGTTTCAACCATAACAGTAATAGTTTTTTCATTCTTAGTACTAATTACAGTTCCAACAAGCTTCTTACGATGATTTTCTCTAACTTGTTCCATTATTTATCTCCTTCTTCCTTTTTGGCATTTATAGCAGTCAAGGTTCTAGCAATATCTTTTTTAACTAAATTAATTTTGTGGGTTTGGTCTAATTGACGAGTCGCATTTTTGAAGTGTAGAGAAAATAATTCTGCTCTTAATTCTGCTAATAAAGTTTTTAGTTCTTCAACTGTTTTTTTCTTTAATTCAGTATATGACATAATTATTTTTCTCCTTCCGATTGACATGTAGCATCTCTAGAAACAATTTTTCAGGTAACAGGCAACTTGTGACCGCCTAATCTTAAAGCGTCTTTCATAGTATCAGTTTGGTTTCCCATAACTTCAAACATCACTGTTCCTTCTTTAACAACTGCAAATCATTGATCAGGACTACCTTTACCAGATCCCATACGAACACCAATAGGTTTAGATGTTTTTGACATATGTGGAAATATCTTGATAATAACCTTACCTTCACGACCCATACGACGAGTAATAGCGATACGAGCTGCTTCAATTTGTCTTGCACTGATTCATGCTGATGAGGTTGATTTTAAACCAAACTCACCAAACGAAACTGTGTTATTACGATGTGCTTTAGTTTTATCATGGCGGATACGAAACATTTTTCTATGTTTAGTTCTCTTTGGTTGAAGCATGTTTTTCACCGCCCTTTCTAATAACTCTCGGTCTTCTTTCAGTTTTATTTGATTCCAAAGCACTAACTTGTGCTTTTCCGTTTTCTAAAATTTCACCTAATGAAACTCAAACCTTAATGCCCAAGATACCATATGTTGTTTTAGCCTTAGCAACAGCATAATCTACATCTTGTCTTAAAGTATGCAATTTCATTTCACCTTCGGTATACCCTTCCGTTCTAGCCATATCAACACCATTCAAACGGCCAGATACAGAGGTTTTAATACCCTTAGCTCCTGCTTTCATAGCACTTTTGATAGCAAATTTTTGTGCTAATCTGAAGCTTCCCCGATTTTCTAATTTAACAGCAATGCCTTCTGCTAATAGTCTTGCATTTAAGTCGGGATTTTTTAGTTCTATTACATCAATAGTAATATTAATTTTTTTATTTCTTAGTTCTTTTTTAAGAGCTAATGTTATAGCTTTAATATTATCACCATTTGTTCCTAATAAGGCAGCTGGTTTAGCTGTATATACATAAACAATAATATTACTGTTTTGGTTTCTCTTAATTTGAACATTGCCAATTAAATATTCACGAACCTTTTTATCAAAGAAATCATAAATTTTTTGATCTTCTAATAAGAACTTAGCAAAATCTTGCTTGTCTGAATATCAAACAGTATTATGCGGTTTTGTTATACCAAAACGAAAACCATTTGGATTAACTTTTTGACCCATATTATTTTGCCTCCTTATTTAGTTCGTCTGTATTTAATTCCATTAATTCAACATAAAAGTGACTAGTTCTTTTTAAAATTGGGTATGCTCTGCCACGTGAGTGAGGTTGAAATCTTTTTAATGTAGGACCTTCATTTACTAAAATTTTTGAAACTACTAATTTAGTAGCATCTAAACCAAAATTATTTGTCGCATTAGCAATCGCTGAATTTAAAAGTTTAAGAATAATTTCTGAAGCCTTTTTGTATGTTGTTTGCAAAATGATTAATGCTTGTGTAGCTGATTTATAGCGAATTAAATCTGCTACTAATCTAGCTTTTCTCGCACTAATTCTTTGCATTTTAACTGATGCCTTAACTATTTGTGCCATATTATTTCTTTCCTTTAGCCTTATCAGCACCGTGACCATTAAATGTTCTTGTTGGTGCGAATTCACCTAATTTGTGGCCGACCATATCATTTGTTACAAAGACATCAAGAAATGCATGACCATTGTGAACTTGAAATGTTAAACCAATAAATTCAGGATAAATTGTTGAACGTCTTGATCAGGTTTTGATTGGACGCTTTGGTGCTTTATTTTCAATAATAGCAACCACTTTTTTCATTAAGTGATCATCAACAAAGGGCGCTTTCTTTAATGAACGAGACATTATTTACTTTCCTTTCTTCTTCTAATGATAAATTGGTTAGATGATTTTTTAGTTGCTCTAGTTTTAACGCCCAGAGCTTTTTTACCTCATGGAGTCATTGGTGATTTTCTACCAATAGGTTGTTTACCTTCACCACCACCATGTGGGTGATCATTAGGGTTCATGGCTGAACCTCTAACTGTAGGTCTAATTCCTCTCAATCTATTTCTACCAGCTTTACCGATATTAACTAATGAGTGTTCTTCATTTCCAACTTCACCAATTGTAGCGCGGCATACACCTAGAACTTTTCTCACTTCGCCAGATTTTAGTCTTAAGATAACGTATTTTCCTGATTCATCCTTACCTAAAATTTGCGCTGAACTACCAGCAGAACGAGCAATAATTCCACCTTGTTTAGGTTGTAATTCGATATTGTGAACAAATGTACCTTCTGGAATATTTCCAAGTGGTAGGTTATTTCCTATTTGTATATCTACATGTTCTCCTGAAATAACTTTTTGTCCAACCTTAATATTTTTTGGACTGATAATATATCTCTTTTCTCCATCACGATAAACAATTAAAGAAATATTGGCTGATCTGTTTGGATCATATTCGATTGTTTTAACAATAGCCTCAATTCCATCCTTGTTATATCTTTTGAAGTCAATAATACGATAAAATCTTTTTAATCTGCCACCGTGGTGACGAGTTGTAATTTTACCTTGATTATTTCTTCCGGAATGTGTTGGAAGTGCCACAAGCAATGATTTTTCTGGTTTATGTCCAGTTAAATTTGCTTGATAGTCAAGAGAAGACATATTACGACGACCATTTGTATAAGCTTTAAATTTTTTAATAGCCATTGTCTTCTTTTCTCCATTTCTTAAAAATATTTGTTTGTATAATATTTATCTTTTAAGAATCTAAATTATTATTTTTAAAAATTAATCTTATAGTTTTTGTTTTATCGAGATTAATTATTTTGATTCTGTTTCTTGCTTAATTTCTTCTGCTTTTTCTTCAGACTTTTGCGTTTTTGCTTCTGCAGCTCTTTTAATTTTTTCTGCTGCTTTTAGTTCGGCTTCTGATATTTGTTTAACTGTTTCGACATTTTCAGACTTCATTTCAGTTTCTTTTGCCTTCTTTGCTTCTTTAGCTTCTTCAGCAAATAAAACAATCTTTGAATCTTTGTCTAAAAACACAACAGCCTTCTTAACGGCATTTTTAAACCCCGCAAATCTACCTAATTTAGCTGGTTTTTTATCATAATTAATGATATTAACTTTTTCAACTTTAACATCAAAGATAAATTCAACAGCTTTTTTAACTTCAATTTTGTTTGTTCTTCTGTCAACCACAAATGTATAGACATTTTGATTAGATCTAGCAATTTCTGATTTTTCAGTTAAAACTGGATATTTAATAACATGATTAATATTCATTATTTTGCCATCCCTTCTAAGAACTTAACATCTTCCTTGCTAATCACTAAAACATCAGCAGCTACTAATGATTCGATTGACAATGATGTAACCTTGTTTACATTAACATTTGGTAAATTTTTAGCCGACTTATAAATGGTTTCATTTGAAGAAACTATTAGAATATTGTTTAATCCAATTAGATTATCCTTATTTAATTCAACTAATAAGGCTCTAGTTGAAATACTTTCTAGTTCGTATTCTCTAACTAAAACAGAATTTGCATTTGCTAGCATTGTTAATGCTGAGAATAAAGCATTTTTTCTAGCTTTTTTATTAATTTTAAGATTGTAATTTCTTTCGGTTGTTGGTCCAAATGCTCTACCGCCACCAACAAAGATTGGACTTCTTAATGACCCAGCACGAGCATTACCTGTATGTTTTTGTGGTCATGGTTTTTTGCCTGTTCCACTAACTTCACCACGTGATTTAACCTTATGAGTAGCCAGACGTTTTGAGCCTCTTTCTACCAAAATAGCGTCAAAAACTGATTGAGTATGTATCTTTTCTAATCCAAACACACTCTTTGGCAATTCAAAATCACTTTCTTCCATTTTTTTAGCTGGTGATGCTGGTTTATCAACTAAATTTTCTTTTTCAATAAACTCGATAGCATCCTTGCTTTCAACTTTAGCTTCAATAACTCTGTTAGCAATAATTCTAGCCTTTTCTACATCAACACTACCACTATATGCTCCATTACGGTGAAATCATACTCTAGTACTATTCTTAGATTTTTCGCTAACATTAATAAATTCATTAACAGCATCAATAAATTCAGCAAAATTTCCTGAAACTTTTTCTTTTGCTTTTTTGAAATTAAATGATATGTTTCGGTCTTTATCAAACTTTTCTGAGATATAGTATTTATCAACAATTGTAGACATAATTATTTATCCCCTTCTGTAGCTTCTTCAAGAGCTTTCTTCATTTCGCTTAATGACATATCCATATTTAATTCAAGATTATATTTCTTAGCTTGTTCAAAAATTTCATTCTTTGCTAATGTTTCTTTTAAATTAACTAATTTAATTTCAGCTTTCTTTTGAACTGATTTCTTAGCATTTTTAATAACTAACAAAGCGCCTTTTGCTCCAGGAACACTGCCTTTAATAATTAATAAGTTATTTTCTGCTTCAGTTTTTACAATTTCTAAATTTTGAATTGTAACTTGTTCAGCTCCAAGGTGACCAGGCATTGTCATACCTTTTCAAACTCTATTACCAGATATATCACCAATAGAACCGGTTTGTCTTATAGGTTGCGAACCACCACCACCACCATGTGATTTAGGACCAATATGTTGGTTTCATCTCTTAATGGTTCCGGCAAAACCTTTTCCTTTTGAAATAGCCGTAACATCAACCACATCTCCGCCTTCAAAAATTGAGGCATCTAATGTTTCACCTAAGTTAAATCCGGCCATATTACGGATTTCTTTTACGAATCGCTTAGGTGTTGTATTTGCTTGTTTGAAATAATTTACTTCAGGTTTCTTAATTTGAGATTTTTTCTTATCTTCTAAACTAAGTTGTGTTGCAATATAACCGTTTTTTTCTTCGGTTAAAATTTTGGTAACAACATTTGGTTTAACTTCAACAATAGTTACAGGTATTAACTTACCTTCGCTAGTGAATAGTTGAGTCATTCCAACTTTTCTTCCTAAGATTCCTTTCATTTTTATCCTTTCATTTTTTTAAAAAATCGGTGCCACATATACGTATATATTTTAAAAAAAATAATATCTGTATTATGCTACAGATTTAACGCTAATTTGAACACCAGCAGGCAATTCAAGTCTTTTTGCTTTATCAATTAGTGTTTCGCTAACATTTGACAAAACAATTAGACGTTTATGAGTTCTGCTTTCGAATTGTTCACGAGATTTTTTGTTAACATGAACAGATCTTAAAATGGTAACAATTTCTTTTCTTGTAGGTAGAGGAATTGGACCACTTACCATAGCCTTCTCAGCTTTCGCTAGAAGTATAACCTTTTTAGCAGCATCATCTACTAAACTAGCTTCAAAGGCTTTGATTTTAATTTCTAATTTTGCCATTGTTTGTTCTCCTTCTTCATTATATGAAGCACTCCGCATAAGTTCTCGATAACCAAGATGAACAACTAAGCTCGGTATATCGTAACCTTATGCTTCTTTGCATAGTTGCTAATTTATTATACCAAAAACATTTTTTTTGTAATTTTTTTAAACTTTTTTTATATAAAACACTAGAAACTGGGCAACAAGATAATGAATTTATTTTTTATTTTTTAACAAATAATTTTTTTTATAATATAATTTAACTTGCTAATGTAAATTGGAGGGGTAGCGAAGCGGCCAAACGCGGGTGGCTGTAACCCACTTCCTCACGGTTCGGGGGTTCGAATCCCTCCCCCTCCACCATTTTGCCCTTTAGCCAAGTGGAAAGGCAGCGGTTTTTGGTACCGCCATCCGTTAGTTCGAATCTAACAAGGGCAGCCATATCATTAGTTGATTATTTAATCAAACATGACTAGTAAACTCAAGTATTTTAACTTGAGTTTTTTTATTTAAACAAAACAAAAAGCTCAAACCTCTTTATATGGGTAAAAGCTTTTTTGTAACGGCATATTATAATTCTTATTATTTGTTTTTATTTAGATTCACTAAGATTAGATAATATTTGCTTTAATTTATTTATCTCATCTATTAAATCTGAAATTTCTTTCTTTTTCTTGGCAAGTTCTTTATTTGTAATGCTTAGAGTTTGGCCTACATTTTCTTTGTTTTTCAACTCTTTTTGAATGATATTATTGATATCACTAATTTCCTCACTAATATCATTAGCTTGGCTTATTATTTCTTGAAGTTGATGCTTATTCTTCTTTAATTCTTCATTTTTATTTGAAAGACTTTGTTTATTAGATTCAAGATTTTTCTCAGATTTATTAAGTTGCTTTTCGAGACCTAATTTAGCAAATTCTGAAGCATGCTTTTGTTGTAGAACTAGATTTTTTTCATTTTCAATAGAACTAAATAATTTTGTTTTTTCAACTACGTTCTTATTTGCTAATTCAAGTCTTTGTAATATTTGTTTCTTATTTGCTTCTAATTCATTTAGTAATTTTTCAACTTCTTCAATTTCAACAACCTTAGTGTTTAAATTATTACTATCCTCTGCAACCTTTTGCTTTGCGTTTTTTAAGCTTTTGCTAGCATTATTTTTATTTTCTTTAGCATCAATAAATAGTTTTTCTTGATTATTATAAGCTTCTTGTTTTCATTGTACTTCTTTATTTTTATTATTTAATTCTATCTTAGCATATTCAAACAATTCATAAGCCTTATCTTGCTTTTCTAATGAAACATCCAAATCCTGTTGTGCCTTTGCTTCTGCTTGTTGCACGCTTTTTTCTATTTTTTTAGACTCTTCTAAATCTTTTGTTTTTTGATCCTTAATTTCTTGTTTTGATATAAATTCCTTGTTAGCGCCTTCTAATATTTTTTGAGTTTCTTCTTTATTTCTGAGATCATTTTGATTTTGATTTTCAACTTCTTGTTTTAGCTTTTTCTTTTGGTCTAATTCTTCTATTTTTAATGATTCATTTGCAAGTTTTTCTTCATATTCAGTCATTGCTTGATCATTGCTTTTTTTTGCTTCATCTAGTTCTTGTTTGACTTTTTCTACTTCATTTGTTAAGCGATTTAGATCACTAGTTAACTCATTTATTTTTTGTGTTTGGGCTTCTAAATTGCTATTATTTATTTCTTTTTGTTTTTGTGATTGGCTAAGATTAGATTCAGCATTTTTAATTTCTTCTTCTTTATTAGTTTTTTCTTTTAATTTACTTTGTGTTTGCGATTGCAATTCATTTTCTTCGGCAAGTTTATTGTTCTTTTTTTCATTAGCATTATCTAAGGATTTTTGCGCTTCTTGCTCTGCGAGTTTTGCTGCTTCGAATTCTTGTTGCGCTTTTTTTAGCTGTTCTTGCTTCGTTTGCAATTCAGTATTTTTAGTTTGAACATCTTTTCGAGCTTGTTCTAATTTTAGATCAGCTTCTTTTTTTTCTTGTTGCAATCTAGTTTCATTTTGCGTGGCAGTTTCTACTTCGCTAACCTTGGTTTCTAAGAGTTTTTGTTTTTTTAACAAATCAGATTGTGCTTGATTATACTTCATTTCAGCGCTATTTTTTACTTCTTCAGTATGTGAAAAATCTTGATTTGCTTTTTGCAATAGTTTATCTTTATTTGCAACTTCTTGCTTGGCAGTTTCTAATTGCTTTTTAGCTTCCGCAAGTTTTTGTTCAGCCATTGCTTTTTCGGAGCTAGCTTGTTCTTTTTGTGGCATTAAATTATTCTTAACTTCTTCCTTAGTCTTTAAGCTTTCCTTAGCTGCATTGATTGTTTTAAATGTTGCCACATATTGTTTATTAAGTTCATCATATTTTTTATTTGCATCATCAAATTCGCTTTGTTTGGCAATTATTTTTTCGTCAAATTTAGAGTTAGCAAGACTTTGATTTAATTGTTTATTTTCATCATTTATTCTATCAATGTCTTGTTGATTTTGCGCAAGTTCTTGTTTAGTTGTTTCAATTTCTTTTTGTTTTTTAATCACCTTATCTTGCATGTTATGAATATCAGCAAAATAATCATGGTATTCATGAAATTGTTGTACCCAATTAGCAAAGTCTGCATCGCTAAAGCCTCTTTCTAAAAAATCCTTCAATTCAGGATAATCCTCTGGATCAATAGGTTTTTTATCATAAAAATTTGTGCCAACTATTTCTATAAATTTTACATGCGCTTCAATTTCTTGATAACTTTCTCGACTTGTATCTATAACCGATTTAGTAACATCTATTTGTTCATTAAGTGATGAAACTTCACCTTTTAAATTAGACAATTTATCCATTTTTTCGTTTAATTTCTGGTTTTGTCTTTTTAAGTCTTCTTGATTTTTTTTAAGTTGCTGATCTATTTTCTCTTTTTCGCTTCTTAATTGTCTTAATTCAGCATTATTGTTATCTTTTTCTTCTGTTGCTTTTTCTGTTTTTTCTCTAAGTTCATCACTTTTTCTTTGTTCCTCTAATAATGTTTGTTGTGCTTGTTGAAATGCTTCCTCGGCTTGTTGATAATCTCTTGCAGCATTTTGTTCCTTCTCACTCTTTTTGGCAAAATCTTCTTCAAGACTTGAGATTTTCTGTTCAATTTGAGATTGTTTTCCTTCTGCTTCTTGCTTTTCAACATTTGCCTTATTTTTAATTTCTTGTTTCGAAGCTAACTCGCTTTTCTTATTATCTAATTCAGTTTTTGTTTCTTTTTCTTTATCTTTAGCCTTTTGTAATTCAGATTCAGCTACCGCTTTTTCGCTATTCTTTGTTTGCAAATCATTTTGCGCATTTTGAAATTTTTGATCAGCTTCTTTTTGGTTTTTTATTGCTTGTGTTTCTTTATTTCTAGCCTGTTCTAATTCCCTATTCGCATTGGGCAAAGCATTTTCTAATTCTTTTAGTTTTTGTTGCTTTGTTTCTAAAACTTTTTTTGCATCTTTAAGCTTTTGTGTTAATGATGCTATTTCATTTGATATATTTTGAATTTCTTGTTCAACTTTTTTAGTTTTGTTACTTAATTCAGTATGTTGTTTTGATAATAATTTCAATTCATCTTTTTTTGATTCTAGTTCTCTTTGCAATTCGGCTTCTTTTAAAATAGAATCATCATAAGCATCGGATAATTTTTTCTTTTGTAATTCAGCATCTTGTTTTTCTTCATGTTTTTGTTGCTTAGCTTCATTTTTAACTTTTAAATCATTTTCTTTTTCTTTTAGTGTTTCTTTGGTTTTATTTAGTTTAGTTTGAGCATTATTTTTTTCTTTTTTGGCTTCTTCAACAGCTCTTAATGCTAGATCTACCTCGCGAGATTTTTGTAATAAATTATCACTACTTTGTTGTAATGCTTGTTGTACCTTTTTTAATTTATTTGAAGCCTCTTCTTTTATGGCGCTTGCCTCATTTAATTCTCTGGTTGCAATATCAAGAGCTTGTTGTTTTAAATTAACATCTTCACTTTTTAATTGTAATTGTTCTTTAGCTTGATCTAAGAGTTTTTCTTTTTCTATAACTTCCGCATTTAAAAAATCCATTTTTTTCTTAGCTTGGCTATAGCTAGCTTCTGCTGAATTTTGTTGTTTTTTTAAACCTTCTAACTCGTTCTTTAATGTTTGCAAGGCATTATTTTTTAGATCAAAATCTTGTTCTGCTTGTTTAAGTAATTCTGATGCCTGTTTTTCTTTTTGTTTAGCTACTTCAAGATCATGCGATATTTTATCTTTAGCTTGTTGCTTGTTGCTCAATTCCATACTTTTTTTATTAATATCACTTTCGATATTTGAAATTGATTTTTTGGCATATTCATTATCTGTTTTAGCATCAGCCAATATTTTTTTAGCTTTTTCTAATTCGCTAGTTTTTGATAACAATTTTTCTGATTTTTCAATAAAAATCTTATTTGCAAAATCAAAATTTGATTGAATTTTTTTATGTTCTTGTTTTGCTATTTCTAATTCCTTTTTAGCCTCATCATATGCTTTTATTAAACTCGCAAATTCCGCTTCTAGCTTTATTTGTTCATTTTTGATTTCTTCTAACTTAATCCTAGACTCACTATTTTTTGCTTCAAGATTCTCGATATTTTTCATTATTTCTGCAAACTTATTTTTAGAATTTTTTTGTTCTTTTTTAATATATAGCAATGCTTTTTTAGCTTCTTTTAACTGCTTTTGTTTTTGCAAAATAATTATGTTATATTTAGATATATCTTCTGTTTTTTGTGCAATTGATTTATTCTTATTATAACGTGCATAGATAAATGCTGAAATACCTGCGACCACCAGCCCTGTTGACAATCCTAAACACAATGCTAATGTACCCTTACTTCTTCTCATTATTAAATACCGCCCTAAACATTTTTATTAATTGATTCTATTTATTAGTTTTTAGCATACTAATAATCTCAAATTATATATATATATATATATATGAACGAATATCGTCTAAAAAGGGTGCTTTTTAGCTTTTTCTAGTGATTTTACTATCAAGAAGGCAGTTGTTTATTGAAAG
>NZ_JBSQAX010000013.1:0-17187 GCF_053851575.1 Mycoplasma sp. 2261
CATTTATAATGAAAATAACCTAAAAGATGAAATAATACAAAACTATAAACGTCTTGCAAAAGAAAAAATTGGTACTTTAAGCAATTTTAATCAAGATGAAAAAAATAATATAACGAGAGATATCAATAACATACAAGTTCCTAGCGATCATAAAAAATTATCTAAAACCATCAATGACATTAAGACACTTGTGACAAATGCTACAAGACAAAACTTCAACTTATTTATTGATAAATTAGCATATCCAAAGAATACATCGCAATTAAGAACTGATTCATTAAAAACAAAAGCAATAATTAAACAAGCACTAACATCTAATATTGATTATTCAAACAAAAATTCTGTGGAAGCGACTCTAAATAAGCTAAAAACAAATATTGATGCATTAAAAAATGAAATAGATAACATTAAACCAGAAGCAAAGAAAAATGAATTCTTAACAGAATTTTCTAAGGCTGATCATACTAAAATTTCAACATTATTACAAAAGGTTAGAAAATATAAACAGGATTATAAAAACAAAAAGCGTTTAGCTCAAGATGTTATTTCGCAAATTACTGATCAAAATAAAAAGAAAAAACTGCAAGAAAAATTAAATAACCCAACAAATAGTATCGAAAACTTTGATGCTATTAAAACTGAAGCAGAAAATCAAAAAGAAAAAGAAATTAAGCAAAAGTCTAAGGAACTTCAGAGAGCTAAAGATGAAGCAAAGAAAATTGTCGACGAAATTAACTATCCTAGTGGAAACAAATCTCACGCGAATGAAACTTTGAAACACCAAATTGATCAAGCACAATCAATTGATGAAATTAATAGATTAAATGAAAATAATAAGAAGATAAAAGATGCTGTTAAGAGGGCACTTGAAGCTATTGATAAATTAACAGATAATAAAGAAAAAGAAAATTTAAAAAGAGAGCTTGATAGCACTATAAGCATCGATGGTCAAAATAGTGGTATTAAACATATTACCGGTAAGGCTATTATGAAGCATCGTGAAGCATTAGAAAAGAAAAAAGGTAATATTCAAAAAGAAATAGAAAAGCAAAAGGATTCGCCAGACAAAAAAGATTTAATAAACCAACTAAAACACATCGAGAGCGAAAAAGACCTCGATATGGTTAAGCAACAACTTAACTTAATTAAGGAAAAAGATAAACTAAAAGATGAAGTTTCAAAACTTGAACTATTTGACCTATCTGGCCACCTAAATGAAAATGGTCAAACCGGCAGAGGAGGTTTAAACAGCTCACAGTTATCAATGCTTAACAAAAGAATTTCTGATGCAACAACCGACCACGAACTGCAAACTATTAAGGCAGATATAGAAAGACAGAAACAAGCCGAGCTTAATGATTTAAAATTACAGCGAGCTAACGGCGGATTTCAACCAGACCCATATACTGGTCAAACTACCTTTAATGATTTTAGTGAAATGAAGAAATTTTTATTCTCTATTATTTCAAACATAAAAATAATAAAAGGGATAGGCAATTCAAATGCTGAAAATGAATTCAGAAATAAGGGAGCTGAATTGCAAAATAAAATACTTCATCAAACAACAACCATAGATCAATATAAAAAAGTTAAACAGGAAGTTGAAAATTTTGCTAAACGTTGAGAGGACGATAGCAAAACCAAAAATTGAACATTCTTCTTTATTGAAAGAGTTGAAAAACATTCTAAACAAAGTCCGCCTGAAGCTGGTCCATTCCCAGTAAATGTTGCGAAAAACCATATTGAACAAATTAAAACAATATTTACAAAACCAGAAACAACACGTGAACAAGCCATAAAAGCAGAAAACGATTATTTAAAACATATATTTTTTAATGCAAGAAGATTAAAGAAGCTTGATTATGACTATCTACAATTTATTAAAGACTTAAAATTAAATCCATTCTTAGATGAAAATGAAAAATCAAGACTTGATGCGCAATTTGACATATTTAAAAAAGCTCCTGATATAAGAAACAAAGAAATAGTAGCTCTTAATATTGATTCTAGCTTGATTGGAAAAAGAACTAATACAAGGGATTTCTGAAGGGCAAGTTCACAAATCGCCTTTGTTGAATATTGGGTTTCAATGGTTGCTGAAGCATCAGAAAATATAATTAGTCAAGAAAACAAATATATATGAATTGATAAAATTACCCTAAATATTGATGAAAGAAAAGAAGTTGCTAAAAAACTATGAGATGAGTTTAAAACAAAATATAAGGATACGCTACTAAAAGGCGTTCTATTAGATAAAGACGGATTTCCTCAAAGACATGCACCGTTCTTTGAATAAAATATTTTATTGCAACATTAATTAGTAATTTTCATAAATTAATAACCTAAACTTTTAACATTTTTTATAACTAAAAATAAGGGGAAAATGCTGATTTATTAAAAAAATCAGCATTTTTTACTTTTTTTGACCTCAAATATATAATAATTTAGTTATAAATACACTAAAGAAAAATGAGGTAAAAATGATACTAAAAGGCCAAAGAGTTAAAATGCCTAAAAATGTCAAAATCATTAGAAAAGGTGATAATAAATATGTATATTAATAGAAGATGATAAAAAAATATCATTCGTTGCTTATACCGGGCAATATTTAACAATAACTAAAATTTTTAAAGATTTATATATAGATGAACAATTCTCGTGTTTCCCACATTAAGTATAAAAAAAATAAATATTCCATTTTTATGGAATTTATTAAGTTAAAATAAAAGAATTTTTTCAGTAGTGTAGAAAATTTTGTGTAAATTAATCTCAGGCTTACCTTTAGTAAGATATTTGAGTATAGCAATTGCACAAATCTAAATTTATTATGCAAAAACAACCAAACACATGACAAAATTGGATAAATTTTCTTTCAAATATGTTGTTTGGATGTTTTAATTATTTAATCTTCTTTTTCAAAAAAATTGTAACTGATTAAAAACAGGCCCTCAATCAGGAATAAGGTACCAAAAATAATAAATTAAAAAGTCCTTTTGGACTTTTTAATTTATTGATTCCAAGTCATAAATGGCTTTTTCAATATTAATCCCAATAATATTATGGACATAATGATAAACTGATGATTCTTTGCTTAAAAAAGCATCATTTGCGGTTTTTATTTTAATAAAATAATTTTCATGAAGCTGAATATTTGCATTAACGTCACATTTATATACTGTTTCTAATAGATATTTAAATTCTTTCTCAGCAATTTCTTGGTCGCAAAAAACATAAAATGGTCAAAAATTATTTTCTTTATATTTAAACGTAATTAATGTTCCGCCTTTTCCATCATTGTTTATTATTTCACGAATTTTTTTTAACTGCTTTAATTTAAAATAAGAAATTTTTTTATTGGCAGTGATATTTTTAATAAAAACAGCATCTTTATTAAACTGACTATAAAACAATTCATAAGAACAAATGAAATATAAACTTTCCTCAAAGTAGAAATTATATTGAGTTTCTTCATTGCTTATGTATGATTCATAATCAATAGAATTATAAAATGGAGATCTTGCAATTTTTTTATAAATAACAAAATCACCTAAATCAAGAATTGGTAATATATCATAATCTTCTTGATTTTTTATAGGACTTAATAAACGTGTGCAAATCATTTCTTTCTCCTTAAAATAAAAACCACAAGACACTGCACTTCTCGATATGGCTGCTATATCTCTATCCTGACCAATTTACAAGGTTACCGTTCTCATGGCTTTATTATTATACTATATTTACAAGCATTTTATTATATTAAATTAATACAAAAAAACGCTTCGAATAAACTACATTATTTGCAACATTAACAAATGTCCCAAAATAAATTATAAAATGCGCCGAAGCGCAAATTTTAACGTCTGTTGTAATATTCAACAATTAATGATTCATCAATTTCTTTTGCAAACTCATTTCTTTCTGGCATTCTTGTATATGTAAACTTATTCCCATCACGAGTTAATCATGCAGCGGTTGTCATAACTTCAAGAGCGTCTTTAACATTTGCATTATTTTCTAATGAAGATTTAAGTTCGATTACAGAACCTGGTTTAATAATCATTGAAGGTATGTTTGCCTTATGTCCATCAACAACTACGTGATTATGGTTTACAAATTGTCTAGCCTGAGCTCTAGTACGAGCGAATCCTGCTCTAAATACTAGGTTGTCTAGTCTAGATTCGACTAGTTGCAATAAATTAATACCTGTAACACCATCTTTTCTAGCGGCAATAGTAAATAGATTTTTGAATTGTCTTTCATTTAAACCATACATAAATCTAACTTTTTGCTTTTCATACATATGCAATTGGTAATCAGAAGGTTTTGATCTTTTGGCACCATGTTGACCAGGTGCAGTCATTCTCTTCTTACCCTTTGTGAATTCTTTATTATTTTCTAGAAGCGATGTCCCATATCTTCTAGATTTTTTAAAAATTGATCCTAAGAATCTTGACATATTTTTTCCTTTCAATATGCAAAGACAATTAAATAATTCTTAATTTATATTTTTTTCTCTAATGATTTCGGTTAAACAGCTTCCTTACTATCAAATTTATAAAACAAAGAAAAAACTTTTAAATAATATTATTTATGCTGTTGTCAATGCTTTACAATTATACCTTATTTTTATTGTCAATAACTAATTATTTTCGCAAGAAATATTTATTCAATCAAATTAATCAATGGTTTATCATATTTAATTGTAAATTTATACATAAACTTCTTGATTTTTTTTGCAATATTACCTCTAGTATTATTTTTTTCTTGAATCACAAAAATTAATTTTTCGTATTTAGCATCATATTTAATAGCCATTCATTCTCTTTGCTCAAAATTAAACTTTGCGACATACTTTGTATCACTATCCTTAAAATTTTTTCTAACATCTTCAATTGTGCTAACTTTTAATTGGGCAATTGAATCCTGCATATATAATTTAGTCTCAAAGTCAACAACATTTGATGGATGACAATCATAAACAAATTCACTAATAATCAATTTATTTGATAGGTCCAAATTTTGGTCACATATATCATCATATCTCATTTCTTGAGTTTGATAATAATTTAACATATCAACTAAAATATTAAAAAATAAAAATGCATCATACTTGATTTTTTTATCATTACTAAAATAAACCTGATAATCTTCATTAAAAAACATAAAATCGGGTTTTTCTATATTTTTTGAATCAAATTTTCAACTAAAACCAAGATTAATTTTATATTTATTAGCTATGTTTGTAATATTCTCCTTCTTGCAAAGATTTGATGTAGCAATGCTTTTTAGATTTTTAAAGTCATTGTTTGTATTTGTGTAATTATTAGTAAAGGATAAATAATTTATCACAAGGTCAGAGATATCAACCAAATCATATTGAATAAAATATTTTTGTTTATTATTTCTTCTATATAAATAGACCTTTTCATAGTCAAACGAAAATTTAAAAATATAATCCACATTTTTAAGCAATGCAAGTTTAAAAATTGAAAATTTCAAATAATTAGGCTTATCAAGCTTAAATGTATCTTTTAAAACTGTATAAGCAATATCATTTTTTCCAAGAATTTTCTTAACAAATGAATCTTGTAGTGCGCTGGAAATTACACCTATTTTAAGAATATGATTAGCGTTTTTAGTGAAGTTTTTACTTAAAAGAAAATCAGTGTATTCCTTTAATATTTTTCTAAAATTTAAATTGCGCATTTGCGTATTGCTATCCTTAACTAAGTCTATTGATACTTTTGTATATTCGTCTAGAATATATTCAATTATTTTATGATTTAATGGTTCATTATTCTTGCCATATAACGAAATAGCAAAATTATTATTATCATATTTATGAAGATATATGATAACCACAAAAGCTTCGCTAACACTGTTTGTAAATGAACAAAATGCTCTACTAACAGGTTCATTTTTCTCATAACCATATGAGTCTATATGATCACCATTGATTTTATCAATTAATTCATTTTCAAAAAAAGCTAAAAATTTATGGCTGCCATCATTTGCAATTAAAATTGATTTTTTATCCTTGCTAACATTAGATAAAACATTCTTAATAGCAAATCCTAATAATTTAATAGTAACCTCATTAAAGTTATCATATCCTGCCTTAATTTTAGCAATAATGTGATTGTTTCTACTAACGAAATTGCTATTTATTTTATTATTTGTAGATTCATAGAAATTAGGAAATAATTTCAGCTTCATATTTTTTATCCTTTATTTTATAAGTTCTTCTAGCTTAACAAGAAATTCATCTATTGCTTGTTTTGGTGATATATCCCTTCTTATTTTTTCAATAAGGTTATTCTCAACTAATATTTTAATATATTCCCTAAATTTAGATTCTTTTATATCGATGAGATCACTAAAGGGGATCAGGTCATTATCAAAGATATTTTTTAAAACTAAATCATTCGCAATATTTGAATAGTTGTGTTTTTTTATCTCATTTTTAAAATTTTTTGTGGGAAAAATATAATCAAGTTGATAGCTTAAATATTCAATTGGCGTTAAATAAAGAGGCCTCCCATCAACAATTTGCTCATGCTTATTATTTTGATTATACATTCAATCTAAAAAAAGATTTATGACCTCATTTTTCGCGCCTACAGCCGATTTTATTGCAGAGAGAAATAAACCTTGGATAAAAAATGAGCCTTTTTTATCTTCTTTAGTTTTACGATGAGGCACATCTAAAATCAAAAAATCATCCTGATGATTTAAGAAATATTTTAAATTATACTTATATGCTCTAGTTGTTATGAACGTAAAAAGTTGGTCTTGTAGCCCTTCAATAGTTATTTTTTTTGTAACATCAATATCAATTTTTTTTGACTTTAGGGCAGTATAGAAGTTTATAAGAGTTTCTCTAAATTCCTCATACTCATTCCTATTTATTTTAAAAATATTGGCATAATCTATTTTAAAATCTTGATTGTATTTAAGAAAATAATTATTAAAGTCAGATCCAGCTTTTTTAAATAAGGTCTCAAAAATATAATTTTCAATATGCTTAACAAATAAAATACTTGTATTATCCTCATTAATTTCCATTTTTTTTATAAGATCAACAAACTCATTAAACATATCATCATAGCAAAGTATTTTATTACTTAAATAATTAATTAATTCCTCATTTTTTTTATCTGCACTAGTTGGTATGAAACTTCTTATTATATTAATAATTTTAAAATTTTTAAATCTAGCTAAAAATGGCTCTGATGATTCTTTAATTTTGTCATAAATTGAATAAAAGTAATTAATTAATAATCTTTTATTGACAATAAGCATCTCTGAACTAATGCCAACAGGTAGGCTAAAAATTTCATTTCGATTATCAAAACCAAGACGATTATTATAATCTAAAATCTTTTTCTCAATATTGCTCTTTTTTGCAATATCGGTTAGTTCAACTAATCGGTTATTATAATGAATAGCCGAAACAATAGAAGGGTAGGAAAGAATTAAGGAAGGTGTTCTACTATCTTTGATATTTAGCTCTAAAATAACTTTATTGTTAATGTTTTTTTTGTCAAATGAGTTGCGAATTCTAATCTTGTGATTGGCATATTTTGAATCAAGGGTATCATTAAATTTATTAACTAACTCTACAATAGTGGCAAATGCTTTTTTTTCATGGGTTTCTACAAACGGAACCATTAAATTAACATTATCATCTTCACTGACTTGACAAGAATTACAAAAAGCCACGCTAAGTGGCGAAAAAATCGTAGGAATAATTTTAAAAATTGTTTTCTTTGACATACTTATTATTTGATAATACGTGAGGAAATAACTCTTGCCGCAATAGTGCCGTCATTAGTTGCAGTTGTAATTTGTCTGATATCCTTAGCTACAACATCACCGACAGCAAAGATATTTTTGAATTGTGTCTCCATATTTTTATCAACTATTATAAAACCACGCTCATCTAACATTTCTTTGTTAGAAATAAACGATGTCGCAGCCTTAAAACCAATATAAGGAAAAACTGCCTTAATATTCATTTCTTGAATATTTCCATCAATTTTGACAATAATACTTTCTAATTTATCTTCACCTTGAAGTTTTAATATTTCAGAGTTATAATGAATATAAATATTTGCATGCTTTTTTGCATCGTTAATAATTTTTGCTTCAGCTCTAACTATGTCTCTTACAAAAATGTGCACCTCTGATGCAGTTGCTGCTAAAAAAGTCGATTCTTCAAATGCTGAGTTTCCACCACCAATAATTGCACATGGTTCATTTTTATATAAGGCGCCATCACATACAGCACAATAAGAAACTCCACGTCCCCTAAACTTCTCAATATTTTCAATTGATATTGGTACTAAATTAGTCATTCCACTAGCAATAACAACAACTTGTGCATAATACTCATCGCCGTTTTCTAAAATAACTAATTTTTCATTATCGCTAATGTTCCTAATTTCTACAACTTTTCCATAAATATATTTGGCCCCATTTTTTCTTGCTTGATTTAACATACTTGTTGCTAATTCAAAACCACTTATAAAATCAAAACCAGGATAGTTTTCAATCTTAGATTGTTGAGCGATTTTACCGCCGGGAACAGATGATTCAATAAAAGCTACATTATACTCATTTCTAGATAAATATAAAGCTGCTGTTAAACCAGCTGGACCTGCACCAATAATTAAAACATCAAATACTTTTTTCATTTTTCTCCTTTTTTAAAAAAATAAACATTAGTTTTTTAGGCTAACGTTATTTTTTGATCCTCTGCTTCTTTACGACTTAATAGATCTCTTCTTAATAGACCTTTGTTGTCATTTTTAGGTTCATAAACAATAAAGTAGAATATTTTATGAGTTCATTCTTTCTTATATTTATACACCTTATAAACATTAAAGTTTAGCTTAATTACAAATTCAAATAGAATTAATAAAACCGTACCAACGACCATATATAAAGCTGAAATTACCTTATAGATACCATAATTATCTTGACGTAATGGTTCCATTCCGAAACGTAGAATTCCATAAAAAATAATATATAATGCCCCAGTGGTTCCGGGTCTTAATCAGTTGTAATTGTTTAAAATTCAAACAAGCAAGATATAAGCAAATAAGTTAGCAATTGATTCATATAGGAATAATGGAAGACGATAGTGTCCATTAATAAACATATGGTCTCTAATCAACTTAGGTAATATCTTAAATGCAAACGATGTTTCAGACATAATTTGTCCATAAACTTCATGATTAGCAAAGTTTCCTCAACGGCCGATAGCTTGACCAATGAAAACGGCAGGTAAAATAATAGAAAATGCTTTTCTTAAATTTATCCTCTTTGGATTTTTTGAAAATACAATGTATAATACACAACAAATTGTAGCAGTAATAACCCCACCATGAATAGATAAACCTCCTTGCCATACATAAAATATTGTATATCAAGGCCCATTTGGTCATCCTCTATGTTCGATTAGTTGTTGAACGACAAAGATAAATCTCGCACCAACAATAGCGGTAGGCAAAGCAATAAAAATTAGAATTGCTAATTGTTCAAAGGAATATTTTTCTCTTCTTCAGAAATAAGCAACTGTCAGTATTGCACATATCATACCTAACATTAAAGTTAAAGAATATACGTGAAAAGGGCCAACTTGAAGACTAACGCCTGCATAATCCTTCATACTTTCTCCCTTCATAATAAAAAATAATAAAGAATTACATATATATAATTTATATAAAATTATATTTTAATTTAATAAATTTTTATGATGATTTTAATATCTTACTTAAATACTGACCAGTATATGAGTAACTAACATCAGCAACTTGTTCAGGTGTTCCAGTTGCAACGATATTGCCTCCATACTTACCTCCATCAGGGCCCAAATCAATAATATAGTCGGCACTCTTAATTACATCGAGGTTATGTTCAATAACTATAACTGTATCGCCATTATCGACAATTCTATTCAAAACATTCAATAAATTTTGTACGTCATAAGAATGAAGGCCAGTTGTTGGTTCATCTAAAATATATAACGATTTACCAGTAGGTTTCTTTTGCAAATAAGTTGCTAATTTAACTCGTTGTGCTTCGCCACCAGATAATGTTGTTGCATTTTGTCCAAGTTTTATGTATCCTAAACCCACATCAATTAAGGTTTGCAATTGATCTCTAATTTTAGATTTTTGAATAAAGAATGTATATGCTTTTTCGATAGTCATATTTAACACATCATTTATTGACTTTCCATGATATTTTACTTCAAGAGTTTCATAATTATATCTTTGACCATCACAGTGATCACATGTCACATATACATCGGGTAAAAAATGCATTTCAATTTTAATAACACCATCACCCTCACATTTATCACATCTACCTCCTGGTATATTAAATGAAAATCTTGATTTAGTAAATCCCCTAATTTTTGATTCTTCTAAATTAGCAAATATTTCTCTAATATCATCAAATACACCAGTATATGTAGCAGGATTAGATCTTGGCGTTCTCCCAATTGCACTTTGATCAATTTTAATTAACTTATCGACTTCTAAAAATCCATTAATTTTTTCGTTTTTAACAAGGCTATAATAAGTCTTTCTATTCAACGCATTTTCCAATTCCTTAACCAATTCTTGATTAATTAAGGAAGATTTACCAGACCCAGAAACACCAGTAATTGCAATAAATTTACCTAACGGAAATTTTAGCGTTATATTTTTTAGATTATTAGCAGTAGCTTTTTTTAATGTTAATACTTTACCATTACCAGAACGCCTTGATTTTGGCACCTTAATTTCAAGTTTTTTTGCAAGATATTGGCCAGTAATGCTCTCATTTGTACTCATTATTTTTTGAATATTGCCACTGGCAACAATTTCTCCACCGTATTCACCAGCTTTTGGACCAATATCAACTATAAAATCAGCATGTCTTATTGTATCTTCGTCATGTTCAACAACAATCAAGGAATTACCTAAATTAACCATTTTTCGCAATGAATTCAGTAATTTTTCATTATCTTTTTGGTGCAAACCAATTGAGGGTTCGTCCAAAACATATAAAACGCCTGTTAAATTAGCACCAATCTGTGTTGCTAACCTAATTCTTTGAGCCTCACCGCCAGAAAGCGTTTCTGCTTTTCTATTTAAGGTTAAATATTGTAATCCAACATTGATAAGAAAATCTATTCTATGGTTTATTTCTTGCAAAATAAGATTAGTTATTTCTTTTTCGAGGTCAGTCATTATTATATTATTAATAAATTCTTTAAGTTCTTCAATGGACATATTGCATAATTCATATATATCCAAACCATTAATTTTAGTAGCAAGGGCAAATTTATTCAATCTTTTTCCGTAGCATTCATCACATTGAGTATCAGACAAATAACGAGAATAATACATTCGCATTTCATTTGATGAAGTATCAAGGTATTTACGCTCAATTTTTTCACAAACACCTTCAATCCTTTTGTTACGTTCATATTTAATTCCATTTTCAGAAATAATAGTATAGGAAATTTCCTCCATCGAGCCATATTTTAAAATATTTATATGTTCCTTAGATAAATCACCTATTGGCACGTCTTTTGGAATACCATAGTATCCTAACATTCTATCAAATTCCTGCCACTCAAGATTGCGAGAATTAATAATATTTTTATAAATTAATATTGCACCTTCATTTATTGACATTGTTTTATCTGGACATATTAAATCTCATGATGCTTTTTGCAAGACACCAAGTCCCTTGCATTTATAACACATTCCATTTGGTGAGTTAAATGAAAAAAGTCGTGGTTCAATTTTTGGCATATTAAAATCGCCGTATTTACAGCTATGTGTTGTTGAATATGTGTTTGTTTGTCCTCCAACAACCTCAATAGTCACCAATCCATTAGAATAAGATAAAGCAATCTCGACAGCCTCAGCAACACGTGACATTGTTTCTTTATCATTTGATAAACTAAAGCGGTCAATGATTAAGTCGATGTTTCACCTTTTATTCTTATCCAAAATTGGGTCTTTTTCTAGTTCCAAAATAGTACCATTAGCTTTTATTCTGAGAAAACCGTCCTTTTTTAGTTTTGCTAACGTGGTAGCAAAAGAGCCCTTTTGATTATTAATTATTGGAGATAATATAAATATTTTAGAACCCTCATTTTGCGACAAAACATAATTAATAATATCTCGGCTTTTTTGCGCTGTAATTTCAATTTTATGATTTGGGCAATAAGATTTTGCTATTCTTGCGTATAACAATCTCAAAAAATCATAAATTTCCGTTACTGTGCCAACAATACTACGAGGATTATTGTGGACCGTTTTTTGCTCAATAGAAATGGCAGGACTCAATCCTTCAATACTATCCACATCAGGTTTTTTTGTTCCACCTAAAAATTGTTTAGCATAATTTGATAAGCTATCAACATACCTTCTTCTCCCCTCTTCATAGATGGTGTTGAATGCTAGTGAACTCTTTCCAGACCCCGAAAGCCCGGTGAAAACGACAAATTTATTTCTTGGTATTTCAAGATTAACATTTTTTAAATTATTTTCTCTTGCATTTTTAATAATAATATTATTATGTTTCATAATATAGAATTATATTAATAAATTAGTGTTTTTAAATAGTAAATAAAAAATTAAAAAATGAATATCTATAATAAAATGCGATATTCATGATGGATTGTTTGATTTCTAATTATTTAATAATAAATGTTTACCATTTTGAATTAAGAATATTTATTAACATATTTAAAAAAATAGACCATTTTTAGCTTAATTAAGGCCTATTTTTTATATTTCTATAATACAAGCAAATAATGAAAATAATATATTATAAGAACTAACCTAATTTATTTCATCTTCATCTATTGTTTCTTGTTCTTGCTCTCTTGTTTTTTCTCTTCCTGACTTCTTTTCTCTATATATTTCAAGCACAGTTCTTATAAATGACTCATCTTCAAAGTCCGTAATGTTCATTGCGGGCACACCAGGAACAAAAGTTCCTTGTTTAACCTGAGCAACAAATTCCTTCAATGTTTGAACGATTTCTGCTTCATCAATTCCCATATCAATTAAAGGTTCAACGAAACTTTCTATAAATGCGTATCTCAAATCATCACGAGTTTGAATTTTTGAAGTATCAAAAGGCAAGTCTAAATCACCATTTTTAACTTTTTCAATCATTTCTTTCTCAGATTTTGCATATTTTTCAGGATTATTTAGAATTTCTTGAATTTTCTTTACATCATTATGTTCAGATTCCGATAATTCTTTCGAACCAAAGAAATTACCTATTGAACCCATATTAAGCAACTCATGGTCATTTAAACTAGGGGCAATGTATTCAAAGTATGACTGATATATTTTGTCTTTACTTCTTCATTCAAAAATTGATGAAATTTCTTTAGATATGGTTGAAAGTTCTAATCTTGAAAGAAGACCAAAATCAAAAAATTCTGTCGTAGCTGAAACTTCCCCAAAAGAAGGAACAAGAGAATTATGGAAAGCATATACGTAATTATTATCATATAAAGATTTTGCTAGTTGCATACCAAAAACGCTTGTGTTTTTACTATTTTCGACCCTATTTGTTTTATTAAATTTTAATGAATGTTTTAATACCGCATCTGTGTTTTGCTTTAGCATAGCGCTAAATCTTTCGGCCAATGATACTCCAGCGTATTTAATACCCTTCTTAAGAGTAAATTCAAACGAAACAACCGAAAAATCAGATAATATTGCTGTAAAATAATTTGATTTCTTATCAAGATATTCTATTTTTTTGAATAAAAAGTCATCAACATTGGCAATCAAGCCTTTTTGAGCTCTTGTTTCAAAAGTTATTTCTCTGAGTTCTTTCTCATCGAATTCACTTGTATCAAAGATTGGATAATATGGATTCTTATTATATCCATAGAAAGATAGAATTAATCTACCCAATTCCTCAAATGTTAAATTATCAGATATAATTAGTTCTAACGGCTGATCTTCGCCCAAAAAGTCAACTAGTTTAACATTAGTTTCATTAAAAAAAGGAGATAATTTATTAATATTATTAACCTTTAAAATATAATTTTGTCCAATTCTTGTTACCTTCATCTTACTTCTCCTTTATAAATTCATGAAACATATATTTTCTTGTAATATTCTTTAATCGATATAAATAGTCCAAAATAGCTTCCCCTAACCCGTTTTGTGCTACATCACTTGTAAAAAGTTTAGCAGTTTTTAATACTTCATTAGATGAATTATCCATTGCATATGAATAATCAGTAAGTTTTAACATCGGGGTATCATTATTACTATCTCCGATAGTCATAACTTCTTTTAGCATTACTTCTTCATTGCTATAAATATTTTCAACCATTCATCTAACGGCACTTCCTTTATTAACTCCTAACGAATTAATTTCTATATTGCAATGGGTCACAATAATTTCCATTTTATCTTTTAGGTGTTTGATACTATCATATATTTTTTCATATAGTGTTGTTGATGGCTGATCGTCAATGGCATACAACTCAATTTTAATAGGTTTTATAAACTCACCTTTCCACAATTTAGGTATCATTTTCTTGTTTTTGTCACTAACAAAATGATAATTTATAACCTCGTCAATTATAATCTTTTCATCTTTTAGATAAAAATAATTTTTGTCATCTCAAAAAATAACTTGTAAATTTAACTCATTTGCAATTTTAATTACTTCTTCTAAATAAGAGAATTCAATATTTCAATTCTTAATAATCTCTGCTTTTTTCACGTCATATATTTCAGCACCAGATGAACAAAGAAGATATCTCACATTTAGTCTTTTAGCTAAATTTAACATGCGCTCTTGCACCGGATTTCCGGTGCATATGTTAAAATCAGCACCATTATCAATAGCAAACCTAATATCATATTCGGTATCTGGTCTTAAATCAAAATTTCGATACAGCGTACCATCTACATCACTAAAAATAACAGGTTTTTTGTTATTAATTATTGCATACATTATTTAGCTCTTCCTTTCTTAGCTTTAAAAGCTATTTTCTTGCGCTTAACCAATATTGCTATTATTATATATAAAAATAATGCACTAAAGCTAATTGTGGGGACAACATATCCAACAATTTTCCACTTTTTATTGCTATCATTATTTTTATCATATTCTCTATTATAAAACCAATGGCCATATAGAACAATCTTGTTGCTACTAATATTTTTTAATTCCTCAATTTTTTTGGCTTCTTTTAAATATTTTTTCTTTGTTAACCAAGTTCAAACTAATATGGCTGCTTCAGGCAAGGGGAGTTTTTGACTTCTCAAAATTACTATCAATTTTTCATCATCATTTTTTGTTTTATTATAGTTATCAACAAGATCAATAAAATCCTTAGAAATATATTTTTTAGCAGTTATATTATTATCCAACGCTTGTGACTCTTTTGATGTTAAATCAGAACTTTTACCATTTATTTCTATTTTATCCAAGGCGTTTAACCCTTTTTCACTACCCCACTCAAAGAATGATTCATAAGTATAATCCTTATAAGAAATATTTTCATCTTTTACTTTTTTAGCCAAAAGAAAATCATCTCAATTAAGCTTTTCATATTTTTGTTTAATAGCACTAAATTCAAGACTTTTATCTTCTTCAACTTGATTTTTATTTTTACATGAAACAACTAATGGTGCAGTTGCAAAAACAGGTAATGTAACTAATGATGATAGAAATATTTTTTTTTGCATTTTCTTCATAATTACAATAAATTTTATAATAATTAAGGCTATTTTTTGAATATTTGAAATAACCAAAAAATATTACATTATTTATGTTTAAATTATTAATAGCATTATTCTAAAAATAAGGAGGTAAAAATATGAATAATCTTTTAATTGCCTTGATTGTAATTAGTGCATTAGCACTAATAGGAATAGTTTCCACATTATCTTATTTAATCACACAAAGATTAAGAGCTGAAAAGGCAAAAACAAAAACTGAGGAAATTATAAAAAATGAAATCCAAAACCATCTAAATGAAATTAATAACCATATTGAAATAAAATTAGATAAGTTAGAACCAAATCAAAAAGCTTTTTTAACTGAAATCATTGGTGATAAAATAAATAATTTAAAAAATGAATTAAACAAAACAATAAATGAATTTGGAAAGTCTTATAATGAAATAATCAACAATAATTTGGTTCGAATAGCTAGTGTTATAAAAGAAGGTAATAAGGTTCAAAATGAAGATCTAAATAAATTATCAAATGTTTTAAGAGAAAATGTTAATACAAGACTTGAAGATATAACTAAAAGAAATCGTGAGTGATTTGAAGAAATTAAAACAAAAATAGATAAACACTTTGAAGATAAATTAACAAAACAAATCAATGAACATTTTAATAATATCAAGAGCTCTATGGATGAAATGAACAAAGGCATGACTGAATTTAGCACTATTCAAAAAAGTGTTATTGATCTTAACAAAGCTTTTTCAAACAATAAAACTGTAGGAAATTTTGGTGAATTCTCATTAAGACAAATTTTAGAAAACCATTTTCCGTCACTTAAAAATAATCTCTGATTTGAACAATATAAAATTGATCCAAAAAGTGATGAAAAAGTAGATTTTGTTATTAGGTCAAAAAATATTATTGATGGCAAAGAACAAGAAATCATTATCCCGATTGATAGTAAATTTCCTTTAGATACATGAAATAAATATATTGATAAGGAAAATGAAGTAGATAAAAAGGATGCTCTTAAAAAATTAAGAGATAAACTTAAAGAAATGGCTAAAAGTATTAGAGATAAATATATCAAGCCATATCATAATACTACACCTTTTGCCATATTATTTCTGCCATCTGAGAGCATACACCTAACATTAATTCAGGACAATAACTTTATACCTGCAATATTCAATGATTATAAAATATTAATAATAGGCCCAAGTTTTATGATGGCTTTTATATATAGTTACTCTGTTCAAAACCAAAATTATAGAGTTGCAAAAGATATTGAAAAAATTAAAGATTTATTTATCGAAATTCAAAATAAATACAATGCTGTTAATAACAATATTATTGATGGTTTAGAATCTATTGGACAAGCATCTAAAAAGATTGGAAAAGCATATAAATATACAAACGAAGTCATTAATAAAATTAGCAAAAACTCTAATGAATTAGG
>NZ_JBSQAX010000014.1:0-6752 GCF_053851575.1 Mycoplasma sp. 2261
AATTAGTTAAAAAAGCAAATGACTTTGTATCGCAAATGCCAACCGATGAATATAATCCTGAAAAACAAGATCTAAAAGATTTAATAACCAAAACGCAAGATCCAACCAATAGGGATGCTATTGATGAATTAAAACAATTAGTTGAAGATTTTAAGGATAAAAATCGAAAAGCGGAAACAAAAATTATCCAAATTAATTCTAATAAAGATGAAGAAATCGAAAAAATTAATAACAAGATTGCTGAAATAACCGATTTTGCTAATGCAAATAAAGATGAATATCCTCAAATAACAACCCCATTATTAGAATCGCTAAAATTAGTCAAGGATAATAATTATCCAAGCTATAACAACACTATCCAAGAATTACAACAAAAATTATCTAATATCACAAGCGCACTAGATAATGCAAAACAACTGCTTTCAAATACACAAAATAAAGAACAGCTTTCATTATCAACAAACCAACTTGAGGCTATAAAAGATAGCATCAAAAGTAATGATGACGAAATGATGCAACTAAAGCACAACTTAGATGTTGAAATCCAAAAAGCACGTGAAATAATCGCGAAAGAACAAACAGATAAATATACTCAAGAAAAACAAACTATTGATAATCTAAAGCAAAGCGCAGAACAACAAATTATTGATTTTGAACAAAAATTAACAGAAGCAAAAAGTAGATTTAACCAGGCTAAAGAAAGTGCTAATAGCGTCCTAGAACAAGCAAAAAGTGATCCTAATAGCGCTAACTATGCTGACATCATTGCTAAAATCAAAGAAAAGATTAGTCAAAATGATGTTATTGATGAAAACGGTCCTTTAAAAAATATTGATGCTGCAACAGCTGAACTTAATGGTTTAGCAAGTTTTTATAATGCAGAAAAAGAAAAAGCTGATGCTATTACACAAGCTGCTCTTGACAAACTAAATCAAGAAATCGAAAATGCTGAACAAATTAAAAACACAATGGAGCAAGAACCAGATTTAGATACACAAAAAGCAGTGTTAGAAAAAGCAATTGAAGTTGCTAGAACTTCACATATGCAAAGTCCGAAGTTAACTAATAACGCTATAAAACAAGCTCAAGATACACTAAAGCAAGCAGAGGATGTAGCAAATGACGCCATCAATAAAACAAATAAGCAAAAAGATGGTATCAGAACAAATATTGCTCAAAAAGAAGTTGAAATTCAAAATTATATTAACAATGTTTTAATGAAACCTGAATATGAAGCTATCAAAAATGATCTAGATACCTTTTTAAAATCTTATGAGGCAAATGATAAAAATCTTCTAGGGCAAAAAACTAGACAGCAACTAGATGATTTATTAACGCAAATGAATATGCATCTTGATTCTGCTAAACAAAAGAAAGACGAAAAAGATGCAGAAATAAGAGCTAAAAATAAGCAAGCTCTAGCAGAAGTAAAAGAAGCATTAGCAAATGTTTCAAATTCAATAACAAGCAAAGATCCAAAAATGATTGATTTAAGAAACGAACTTAACCAAGCAATCAGCGAATCAGAAGCAATTATTACAAATGAAGAATCAGATAAATACGTTAGTCAAAAAGAAAAACTAGAAAACCTAAGTAAAAAAGCAGAAACCACAAAAACAGAATTTGCTAAGGAATTACAAAACACCAAAGAAGCTCATGCGCAAAAAATTCTTGAAGTAAGAGAAAAAATCTCACAGCTTCAAGCAGATGAAAATGCAGCTAATTTAAATAATGTTATTCAAGAACTGCAACATGCAATTGCAGATAATCAAACAATCGATGATAATCTATCACTATCAGAAATTAATAATAAAAAAGATCAATTACAAAAAGCAATAGAAACTGCAGAAAACAAAAAAAATGCTGAGGCACAAAAAACTAACGAGCATTTAGCACAACTACAAAAAGCAATAACAGATGTTAGTGCTACAAAAGACTCAATGACTTCTGAGCCATTATTAAGTAGTGCCCAAACTAACTTAGAGCAAGCAATCGCAATAGCACAAACAGCAAAAAATCAAACTCCAAAATTAGCAAATAACGAAATCGATGAAGCTAAAAAAACATTACTACAAGCAGAAAATATTGCCAAACAAGAAATTAAAAAGATAAATGATCAAAAAGACCAAATTAAAAATCAAATTAATCAAAAAGAAACAGAAATTCGTGATTATATAAATACCGATTTAGCAGGAAATGATTTTGCAAATATAAAAAGCGAATTAGAAAAACACTTAAATGATTATGTAAATAATGAAAAAAATAGCTTATCAAATAAAACAAAACAACAACTTACCGATTTACTATCTAAATTAGATTCACAACTACAAGACATTAAGAATAAAAAACAACAAAAAGACTTAGAAATTAGAGAACAAAATAAGCAAAAGCTAACAAAAATAAAAGAAACCCTTAAAAGTGTTGGTAATAGCATCACAAGTCATGATCCTGAAATGACAAAACTAAAACAAGACATTAATACAGCTGTCACTGAGACTGAGGGCATAATTAGCAAAAACGAATTTAATAAATATATATCGCAAATTTCAAAAATCGAAAGTTTAAAAACTGAAGCAAATAAAAAGATAAGCGACTTTACTAAAAAATTAAATGCCGAAAGAGAAGCATATAGACACAAGCTACAAGAAGCCAATAATAAAGTATCTGAATTACAAAATGATGCTAACTCAGCAAATCTAAATACTGTAATTCAAAATTTGCAAAACACAATAAATCAAAATAACAATGCCCAAGACAGAGACCCGATTTCATCATTTACTACTAAAAAGGATAATTTAGACCAAGCAATAAAAACAGCCGAAAGAGAAAAAGCTGTTGCAAATCAGAAAACTGAAGCAAATTTAGCAAAATTAGGAAATACAATCAATGAATCAAAAACTACGCTAAATTCAATGAATTCTGAACCTTTATTATTGGATGCTAAAAATAAATTAAGTGAAGCAATAAAAACAGCTGAGGGTATAAAAAATCACACACCTAAAAAACTAGCTGATAAAGATATAGAAAATGCAAATAAAACCTTATTAGAAGCAAAAACAATAGCAGAACAAGCTATAACAGACATAAATAGCCAAAAAGACTCAATCAAGACGCAAATAAACCAAAAAGCCAAGGAAATTGAGGATTACAAAAATAACCTAAATGGAAATCAATATGATGAAATTAAAAATAAATTAACTACAGAATTAAATAATTTCAATAACAATAATAAGAATAATCTTGGTTCTAAAACAAAAGCTGAATTAGATAAAATATTAGAGGATCTAAATAAAAAATTATCCGATGCTAAGGTAGACAAAGCTAAAAAAGATAATGACACAAATGCTCTTAATAAACAAGAATTAACAACCACAAAAGATAATTTAAAGACATTTGTCAATTCAATAACAAGCAATGATAAGGAAATGTTAGACCTCAAGAAAAAAATAAACGACGCAATTAATGAAGCTGAAAGTACAATTTCCAAAAATCAAACAGATAAATTTGTTGAACAAAAGAAGAAACTTGATAATCTAAAAGAAAAATCTGAAAAAGAAAAAACATCATTTGATGCCAAAGTAAAACAAGCAAAAGATGACTATGACCAAAAATTAAGAGAAGCTAACGAGAAATTAAAAAATCTAAGAAGCGATTCAAATGTAGCAAACCTAACTGATGTAATTAATACTTTCCAACAACAAATTAAAAATAATCAAAACGCTAATATTAATGATGCAATTCAGGATATTAACAACAAAAAAGAAGCGTTGCAAAATGCGGTACAGGCGGCAGATCAAGCTAAAAATGCAGCAGATCAAAAGACGCAAGCAGCTTTAAATAAATTAAATGATGCAATAACTGCCGCAAATAAAACAAAAAATATGATGGAAAATGAATCTGCACTAAATAGTGCTAAGGATACATTAAGTGAAGCTATAAGAGTTGCTCAACAAGCAAAAGATAATAATCAAAAATTAGCCGATACTCAAATAGAAAGTGCAATTCAAACATTAACTCATGCTGATAATGTGGCAAAAGAAGCTCTCAAAAATATAAATAGTGAAAAAACAACTTTAATAAATCAAATTTCACAAAAAATTGATGATGTTTCAAACTTTTTAAATACATTAAAAAAACATAATGAATATAAAGAAATCAAAGATAAATTAGACAAAACCCATAGCAAATACAAAGACAAGAATTCACTGAATTCAAAACCTAAAAATGAACTTCAAAGCACATTAACTGAATTAATAAATGCATTAGACGAAGCAAAACAGAATAAAATTAAAAAAGATAATGATATTACACAAGGAAATAGACACGCTCTTGAACAAGCTAGAGATACATTGCAAAATATTTCAAATTCAATTACTAGTCATGGTAATGAAATGACAACACTTAAAGCCAAACTTGATGAAGCATTAAAAGAAACAAAAACAATTCTTGATAATAATCAGGCAAATAATTATGTCACTCAAAAACAAAAATTAGAAGATTTAAAAACCGAAGCTGAGCAAAAGAAGAAGCAATTTGAAGCTAAATTACAAAACGCAAAAACTGAACATAATAAAAAAGTTAAAGAAGCAGAAGCTAAAATAAGCCAATTAAATCAAGACAAGAACTCTGCAAACTTAACTAATGTAATTAAAAAATTACAATCAGTTATTGATAGCAATAAAAGCATTAATGATAATGACAGCATTGTAAATATAGACAATAAAACAAAAACATTGCAAAATGCTATTCAAACTGCCGAAACAGAAAAAACCACTGCAAATCAAAAAACCAATAGCGAACTTGCTGAGTTTGAAAAAACAATCCAAAAGGCTGATGCAACTAAAACCACGATGGATAATGAGCCAGAATTAAATAGTCAAAAACAAACCTTGCAACAAGCAATTAATACAGCTAAAAATATTAAAAATGCAAGTAAAAATGCAACTGATGCTCAAATAAAAGAAGCTAATAAGGTTCTTGCTAATGCCGAAAAAGTTGCAAAAGCCGCACTTGATAATATCAATACTCAAAAATCAATATTAATAAACGAAATTCAGACAAACGCTAATGATGTTCAACAATATATAACCCAAATTTTATCTAATAATAGTGATTATAATCAAATTAAGACTGAATTAGAACGTGTTTTAAATGCTTATAATAAGAATGATAAAGCAAATATTAATTCTAAAACAAAACACGATTTAGAACAACTTAAGTCAAAACTTCATGATGCACTTGAAAAGGCCAAAAGAGATAAAACTCAAAAAGATACCCAGATTGTTGCAAGAAATAGACAAAATCTAATAAATGCTAAAAATCAAATAAATGGTGTTGCAAAGCGTATTATTACTCGTGACCCTGAAATGGTCAAACTTAAAGGGCGCTTAGAAGAAGCTATTAGAGAAACAGAAAGAATTATTAATGATAATGATCAAAGTAAATATATTCAGCAAAAACAACTAATTGATAACTTAAAAAATGAGGCAAACGGCGCAATAAATGATTTTAATAATAGACTTCATGCTGCGCAAGCTCAACATGACCAAAAACTCAGGGGTGCACAAGAAAAATTAAATTCATTAAGACAAGATCCAAACCATGCAAATTTAGTCACCATAATTAGTCAATTGCAACAAAAAATTAATACAAATAAATCCAAAGCAAATACTGACCCTATTAAAAGCATTTCAGATAAAACTAAATCCTTAGAGCAGGCAACAACAAACGCCGAAACACAAAGAGTAGCCGCAAATAAGAATACTGATGCTGAAATTGCTAAATTAGAAGCGACTCTTACCAAAGCGAATGCTACAAAAACCGAGATGGCTAAGGAACCGGCATTAAAAAGTTCAACAGATGTGCTTACAAATGCGATTAGTTCAGCACAACCAGCAGCTAATAAAACTACTAAACTAACTGATGCTCAAATTATCAATGCTAATAGAAGATTAACGGCGGCTGAGGATGTTGCCAAAAATGCTCTTGATGCTATTAATACCCAAAAACAAAAATTAAGAACACAAGTGCAACAAAAAGCAGATGCAATTAACACTTATATAACTTCAAACCTAAATAAAAAAGAATACAGCACAATTAAGAAAGAACTACAAGATATTCTTAATACATACAATTCGCAAAATAAACCTCATCTAGCAGCAAAGACAAAAGCTCAATTAGAAGAAATATCTAGAAATCTAGAAAATGAATTAAATAAAGCTAAACAAAAGAAAACAAAACAAGATAGCGATACAAGCATTGCTAATAAGAAAAAGGAGATTAATAAATTAATTGGCCAAATTCCTTATCCTCAACCAAATTCAAATGAAGCAACCCAAGCTAAAAATGCTCTAAAAAGTGCTGTTAATAAATTAAATGATATGCAAAGCTTAAACCAAAAACAAACTGAAATAACTAATTTTAGTCGCCATATGCAAACAAAGAAAGATCAATTAAATGCAAATGGCGGAAATCTGAAATATTCACAAAATAACGCACAAGCAGTTCAAAAAATAAAACAAAAGCTAAATTCAGCACAAAATATAGACCAAGCTAACAACGCGTTGCCTGATGGTTGAGCAAATAAGATTGAAACATACAAAAATGTAATTAATAGTTCATTTGATGACGGGGAAGACAAAAATAATTTAATAATAAGATTAAACCAAACTGTTCCTACAACAATAACTGGTAATGACATTTATAATGAAAATAACCTAAAAGATGAAATAATACAAAACTATAAACGTCTT
>NZ_JBSQAX010000015.1:0-5605 GCF_053851575.1 Mycoplasma sp. 2261
CTAATAAATTGATTGGTTTAATAGTGATTCTATAGAAGTTATCTAAAACAAAAAAGTCGATATTCAGTTTTCAGGGAACAAAAAGCCAGTCTTGGCTTTTTTATTATACTTTTTACCCTAAACTTGAAGTAATTTTGTAAATTATTTTGTAAAACTCAAGCAAAAAAACAAAAAAGAATTAAATTTGAAAAAATCAGCATTTTTTACATTTCTAGCTCGAAAAGTATTTTTATTTAGTTATAAATAAACTAAATAAAATGAGGTAAAAATGATAATAAAAGATCAAAGAGTAAAGATTCCTAAAAAGGTTCAAATTATAAGAAAAGATGATAATAAATATGTATATTATGTCGCAGGAACAAAATATAAAAAAGATAAAAAATATAATATCGATAAGAGAGTTAATATTGGCAAAATAGATCCAAAAAAATGACAACTTAATAATACCAAACGATAAGTATTTTTTAATTTTTCCAGACACAAAAATAACAATCATAGAAGATGATAAAAAAATATCATCCGTTGTTTCTATCGGGCAATATTTGGCAATAACTAGAATTTTTAAAGATTTATATATAGATGAACAATTAAAAAAATATTTTTAACACAAAAAGCGAATTAATAAAGGCATTGACATTTTATTATATTGATGAAGAATCTACGGCTTCGCAATTATTTGAAAAGTGGCATATAAAATTTTTTCTGGTTTGTTTTCAATTCCTTCAAAACGATATCAATGCTTTTGCATAAAGATATAACAACAAAAAAATACTTGAATTTAATTATAGATGATCAAAACAATTAAGAACATATTTAGAATATTCGGATGACGCATATTTATCTGTCCGATTTAACGAACTTTAATATAAGCTCAAAAAACATGAAACATGCTGAATATGGAAAGCCAAATGTTGATGAAGGACTTCCGCAAATAAACTTGTCGTATTGTTTAGATCCAAAGACTGGGTTACCAATTTTTTATGATTTATATCCCAAATCAGTTACTGGTGTAAGTTACTACAAAAAAATGATTGATAAAGTTTTAAATTTGCGTTATAAATCAGCAACTTTAGTATTGGATCGGGGTTATTTTTCAAAAGACAATATTGAAAATTTCTGAAAACATTAACTTTATAATTATGGCAGAAACTTATAACAAGAGATTAAGTAATTTATTAAAGAAAAAACAAGGATAAAATATATAAAAATGCTGAAAATTTAATTTTTGAACACAAAGTTTTTGCTTGAAAAACATACGAACAAGCTTTTACAAATTCAACATCCAAGTATTTTATTTATATGTTTTATAATGAACAAAAAAGCATCATTAGAAGTTGAAAAATATAATACGGTTTTAAATATATTATCAAAACAACTTGAAAATATTGAATACTTAAATGAAGATATTTATAGAACATATGGAAATTATTTTGATTTTAAAGTAGATGAAGAAAACAAAATAATTTCTTATGAAATAAATAAGAAAAATTATCAAGACGTGCTTGATAATTCCGGTTATTTTTGTCTAATAAATTTAGATTTGTGTGATTGCTATTCTCAAATCTCTTACTAAAAAAGTAAGCAGGAGATAAATTTGCGCAAAATTTACTATATTACTAGTTTAAACACGATTTTATTTATGTGCTTTTGATATTTCTTACTTGTATTTGATATCCTCTCATTTTTCTAAATTAAAGTCTTGAAGAAAATTAATTAATAAATCTCCGGCAGCAATTAAGTCCGAAATTGCACAAACACCTATAGGGCTATGTAAATATCTTTGTGGTAAAGAAATGGTTAGAGTCGCTGCACCACCATGAGCAAATTGAAGTTCATGAGCATCTGTTCCTCCTCCCATTGCAACAAATTTATATGTAGGTATGTTATATTTTTTTGATATGTTTTGAAATTCTTTAACTAATTTTGGGTCCATCATTGTACCACGATCCTTTATTCTTAGAGCAGCACCCTTGTATAATAAAGTATTTCCTGGAATTGTGTTAGGAGTGTCATGTGATGCGCATGTATCAAGAGCAATTGCTATGTTTGGTTTAATTAATGAAACACTAGTTCTAGCCCCTCTTGTTCCTACCTCTTCTTGCACTGTGCCAACTAAGTAGAGATCAACATCAAGATCTTTATCGTTGATGGCATTAGCAACGTATTCTAGAACAGTTATACCAGCTCTATTATCCATTGCTTTTCCACCCAATAAATCAGGATCATTAAATAGTATAGTTTCACCTGACATGTATACTAAGTCACCTACGCCAACTCCTTGTTCTTTAGCATCCTCATCTGATTTAAAACCAAAATCAGCATAAATTTCATTATTAGAAATTGCTTTTGAAATTTCATTTTCTTGCATAATGTGTATGCTTGTGTGGCCAAAAACGCCATTAAAGGTTTTGCCTTCCTCTGTTACTAATTTTGCCTTTGTCCCAATTACTGTTGATGGTCAAATACCTCCAACAGGAGATAAATAAAGTTGTCCCTTTTTATCTATGTTTCTAACTAGAAACCCTACTTCATCCATATGTGCAGCAATCATAACTTTTGGTGCATTAGGATTTTTTGATTTCTTTCTAAATATAACTGATCCAAGGTTATCTCTACTAATCTCAAATTTTTTATTTCCTAGTGATTTTTTCAACTCATTAACCACAGGCTCTTCATAACGCGACATAGCCTCAATTTCCATGTATTTAATTAATCTTTGTTTGAATAACTCATTTTTATCCATAAATTTATAAACCTCTTTAAATATAAAAAATAATATATAAATTTTATCAAAATAACTAAAATAACTAGTTTTAATAATTGATATGCGATACTTCAATTTTGTATAGTTTATCTTTATGTTTTGATAAAAAAACACTAGCAAGCGTTGCTAGTGTTAAATTATTGTTTTTTAAATTCAATATAGCTTTGTTGTTTTGAATAGTTTGTAAAAGTAATTTTGAAATTTTTTTCTTTACTCTTGTTATCGAATTTGTAAACTACAAAAAGGACTAATTTATCAACTTTGCTATTTTTATCATGAGTTCTGCCTAGAAATTCAACTGTTGTGAAGCCACTAGGGCTTGTGTAATCAATTATTCCACCTTTTTTTAAGAAAACATTGTGAATTTTCTTGTCAAATAATCTACCAAATAATGCATTATCAACCATTTCTTTTGTTAATTCACTTGGCTTATTTGTTTTATTATTAAGAGTGTCAATAACTTGTTGTTCCGTGTATTTTTGTGATATATCACTTAATTTGTCTATGCCTAAAAGGTGTCTTGATTTTGTTGCTTCAACTTTAAGTTGATATGCTTCATTTATTTGATTTACAAAATTTTGCATTTTTTCCACATAGCCATTAGTTTTAGTGTAAAAATTATGGTTTGGTTTTTTTAGTCATTCACCAAATTCATTATTTTTTCTTAAAATTTGAAAAGCATTTTCACGATAATTGACTAGTCCATTTTTATTAAAATTAATTCCTTTTAGGTCTGCAGGCGTTAATATTTTATTTTCACTAACATTAAAACTATTTCCAAAATCTTTAAAAGGTTTATACATGTTTGCTAGCATTATTTCGGTTTTGACATATTTTTTTACTGTACTAATATATTCCAACACTTGACCAACGGTTGTGCTATCATTTATTAATTTTTCAAAATGATTTTTAATGTCAGTAGTTGTTTTAGATACATCTTTTCCAAAAATTTTATTATCATATACAGAACTTATTTTTTGTGTTTCAGTACTAATTAAATTTTTAAATTCTTCTTTAATTTCATCAACCAATTTTTTTTTTGTTAGGTGATTTTAGTTTAGATAACGGAACCAAATTATCATTTATATCATAAATTATATTTGATTCGCCCCTTAGAGATTCAAAAAGTTTAGTTGCTAATGCAGCAGGACTACTCTGTCCTTCTTCATCATCAGAAATTCAAGGTTCATTATGCTCTGGTTCGTTTGGAGAGACCTCATCAGCGCCTTCATCTCACTCTCAAGGTCTGGTCAATAGGTTTTCTCATGGTTCACTTGATTCAGGTTCATTTGAAGAGAATATATCTAACTCATTTTCGATATAGTCATCTTCTAGTGGAAAATCAAAAGCATGTTGTGTTCCGTCATCTTTGGATTTATCATAGTATTTATATCATTGTTTGTAGTATAAATTATCAATTGTTTTTTTGATTAATTCATTAGTTGGATCACTAAAATCAATTTCAAATTTCGGTCCTTTAAAACCATTCAAAATATTTGAGCTAGTGTCTTGATCCCTTGGAAGATCAGGGATCAGATCTTTTGGTAATAAATTTCCAATCAATAAATTTTTAATATGTTTATTTTTATGTCTAATATCATTTAGAGTATCCTTTGGTAGAATACTTTTAATAGTTTCATAAACTGATTGTAAATCATTTTTTTGTTCTTTAACTTTAGGTTTTTTCTTAGGAGTATCAGATATTTTATCAGGGCTAGGTTTTGGGTTTGGTATATTATGTGTTTTTGTATTTACACATGAAAATGCAACCGCTGCGGTTGCTATTGTTGGTAAAAGACCTAAGAAAAATCAACTTATTTTTCGCATATTTTCTCCTTAGTATTAGGTTTTATTAATAAAAATATTATATTACATTATCACTATTTTCCTAGGTAAATAGGGTTAATAGTAACTAAAAAAGCAATTAGCAATAATATAAAGCTTTTTTGCTTACATTAAATTGATAACAATGCACGGTTGTTGCAAAAAGCATAAACTTAATTAGCATAGGTTTTTTTAGTTTAAATTATTTAATTTTTAAATTACTTCCAAAAATAAAAGATGGATCGTTGATTATGTTTACTTTTGCGTTTTTTGTATTTGTGTTCAGTTTAAATGTCTTGAAAAATAATTAAATATATTTTTGTTTATTTAGCAACCCTAGCTTGCTTAATTGTCTCAAAATATGTCTTTGAGCTAAAATAATGTACAAAACTATACTAATTTTTGTTTTGTTATTCTAGTAAATTAATTATTAACTAAACTTATTCAAATCTTGCTAAATTAGGTGAACCAATGAAACAAATAAAAAATCATTTATATACTAAAAACTAATAATTTAACAAGTTTTAGAAATCATATAGGAAAAAATGAAAAAAGAATCTAAAGGCAATGTTAAACTTTGCTATAGTGAATTAAATAAATATTTCCTGGATGGTCTTTAAGTAAATCGCGAAGACCGAAAAACATGATAGAAATTAATCAATTAAGAAAATGATTATTTTAAAAAACCTTAATGACGAAGAAAGAATTAAATTATAAAAAAATATTATGTTATCAATTGTACCTTAATATATGGTTTTTAAATATCTATCTTTATTTTTTCTTCTTAATTTTAATTGAAATTGAAGTAATAGGTTTAGATATAGTTTATTCTCAAACCAGTTTAAATTATCTTTTTTAACCAAAAACAAAAAAAAAAAAAAAATAAATTATAATTATGACTTGCGCCAATTCTTCTAGACATAATTAAAAAATGTTTGGGAATAGCCTGAATTCATAAAATTTTAAGGAGAAAAATGAAAAAAAGCAAATTACTTTTTCTAGGATTTTTACCTGTTT
>NZ_JBSQAX010000016.1:0-3069 GCF_053851575.1 Mycoplasma sp. 2261
TTCAAAAGCTTTATATCTTTTATTGTTTATGTGAAAATAGTATTGTTGATCTGCACCTATCATAAAAGTTACATCATTTTTTGATGTGACTTTTATTTTTAACTTAAACTTTTAGTTGTTTTTATAACTAAAACAAGTTTAAATTGATTTTTTTATGTTTGATTTAATGAAATCTTCATCGATGTTTAATAAATTACTTAATCTTTTGTTATAAATTTTTGCCATAATTATAAAGTTATTGTTTTCAGAAGCAATATTTTTAATATTGTCTTTTGAAAAATAACCACGATCCAATACTAAAGTTACTGATTTATAACACAAATTTAAAACTTTATCAATCATTTTTTTGTAGTAACTTACATCAATAACTGATTTGGGATATAAATCATAAAAAAGGTAATTCAGTCTTTGGATCTAAACAATATGATAAGTTTATTTGTGGAAGCCCTTCATCAACATTTGGCTTTTTTATATTCAGCATGTTTTATGTTTTTTGAGCTTATATTAAAGTTCGTTGAATCGACAGATAAATATGCGTCATCCGAATTATTCTAAATATGTTCTTAATTGTTTTGATCATCTATAATTAAATTCAAGTATTTTTTCTGTTGTTATATCTTTATGCAAAAGCATTGATATCGTTGAGTTTGAAGGAATTAAAAATAAACCAGAAAAATTTTTATATGCCCACTTTTTAAATAATTGTGAAACCGTAAATTCTTCATCAATATAATGAGATGCCAATGCCTTTATTAATTCGCTTTTTGTGTTAAAAATATTTTCCAAATGTTCATCTATATAAATCTTTAAAAAATTTAGTTATTGCCAAATATTGCCCGATAGGAACAACGGATGATATTTTTTATCATCTTATATTATTGTTATTTTTGCGCCGGGAAAATTAAAAATACTTATCATTTGATACTAAAAAATTGTCATTTTTTTAAATCTATTTTACCAATATTAACTCTCTTGTTGATATTATATTTTTTATTTTTTTATATTCGGTTCCTGCAACATAATATACATATTTATTATCATCTTTTCTAATGATTTTGACATTTTTAGGCATTTGAACTTTTTGGACTTTTAGTATAATTTCTACCTTATTTTTCTTTAGTGTATTTATAACTAAATTATTATATATTTGAGGTCAAAAAAGTAAAAAATGCTGATTTTTTTAATAAATCAGCATTTTCCCCTTATTTTATTTTTAGTTATAAAAACCAGTAAAAGTTTAAGATTTAAAATATTTATACAAGAGAATATACATAAAAATTTCTACATTACTTTGATATTTTTTATCTTCAAATATAAGGTTTAGCATTTTTTGGATAGCCATCGTTATCTAATTCACCAGGGCGAATTAGACTACTATTGTAAAATCTATTTTTGAATTTTTCCCATTCCTCTAAAAATGCTTTATCTGTTGAGTCTGTATTTAAAGCTATTTTATCTAATAATTCATATTTTTCCTCTTGACTAATCAAGCTTTCTGGAGCGTCGGCTATTTTTTTTGCTCATCAGTTTAAGAAACTAATTTGTGACGTTTTTTTTCATCATTCAGAAACATCGTATGTACCGAATAATTGTTTATTTGATTCTAAAATAATTTTACCCTTATCTTCTGCATTTATAACACCTTCAAAATTAGTTTTTAATTGCTCTAGACTATATTGTGTCGAATCGTCAACTATTCCAGCATCTTTTACTCTAGCTATTAATTTTAGAAACTCATAGTTTAATTTAACATTTCTTCTATATTTGTAGTAGACATTAAATAACGCTTGATTTTCGATCTTGATAGCATGTATTCTATCAATATTTTGTTTTTCAAATTCGTATATTATATATGTTCATGAACTTTGAGGAATTGTAACATTATATGGACCCGCATCGGCCGGGTATTTTTTGTAATTTGAATCAACTCTTTTTTTAAAGAATGGCAACCATTTTTTACCTTCTTTAGATTCATATTTAGCTATGAATTTTTCTACCTTGATTTTTATAGATTTATATTTTTCGATTGTATCAGCAGATCTGATTTCTGAATCCAAAGCATAATATTCTCTAGTGTACTGTTCAGTTAATGTTCCAGAAGCATCCATTGCCTTGTTATTTACAGTAATAGACAATGATTGATTTAATGATAATTTCATAGCGCTATTTTCTCTATCATCATTGCCATGTGACTCTAGTCTGGTTTTCTTTAAATCATCTAACTCTGCATTTCTTTGCTGCATTATTTTAGTATTTATTGTATTTAGCTCATCATTAGATGAAGCGTTAGTTATCAGCTTATAAAGATCTTTTAGATTATATTTTGTCACTTCGCTAGCTTCGGGTCTAAATTCACTAGGTAATCCACCTCTATTATTAGACAAATCAAATAGTGCTAATTTGTCAACCTCTTTTCTTAATTCTATTTTTCTAGAAATAATTTTAATTTCTGATTCGATAGCCGAAAATTCTGGTTTAGTTTTTGATAATTCTACCTTATCTAAAAGATTCTTTTTATCAGGAGAATTAGGTAATTTGTTAATTTGTTTGATTAATTCTTGTTTTTTGGCTTGAATTTCAGCTTTTTGTTTTATCTCCTTATCCTTTTGCTTTTCTGCTTCAGCTTTAATAGTTTTAAGGTTTTCAATACTATTTGTTGGATTATCTAGTCTATCTTGCAATTTCTTCTTTTCTTTTGGATCAGAAACTTGTGAAATTGCTTGCTGAGCTAAACGTTTCTTATTTTCATATTCTTGTTTATATAATCTAATTTTTTGTAATAGTGCGGAAATTTTAGTATGACCAGTCTTAGAAAATTCTGTTAAGAATTCACTTTTCTTTGCTTCTGGTTTAATGTCATCTATTTCATTTTTTAATGTGTCAATATTTGTTTTTAGCGTATTTAAAGTCGTTTCGACAGAATTTTTATTTGAATAATCAATTTTGGATGTTAGATCCTTCTTAATTTTTTCTTTTGTTTTTAGCGAATCAGTTCTTAATTGCGCTGTATTCTCTGGATATGCTAATTTATCAATAAATAAGTTGAAGTTTTGTCTTGTAGCATTTGTC
>NZ_JBSQAX010000017.1:0-2343 GCF_053851575.1 Mycoplasma sp. 2261
TTATCAACAAAATATCAAAAAATTCTGTTTTTATAAATAAAAGTTATTCTTAGTTCTATCAATTAAGTCTACTGGTTTAAGTCATTAATATAAAAAATAAGATGACTCTAAAATCGGAACTGTAGAAAATTTTGTGTAAATTAATTTCTGGCTTATTTTTTTATAAGTAATTTGAGAATAGCAATTACACAAATCAAAATTTATTATACAAAACAAGCCCACAATTAGGAACAACTTTATTTCATTTTTCCAACTGATTTTGAATTGCAAAATAAACTATTTTTATTAATATGTAAACTGACTTTTCAACAAGTTTATTTTCTTCTTTAACTTTAAATCTTATTTCATCAATAAAAACCATGGCATAAGTTTTTTTCTAAAGGTCTATTTCTTCACTCTGTTATGTGTGAAATTATCTTATTAGTTACTCTACTTACAAAACTTGGATCAACATCTATAGCATACATATCTTTTAATGTATCTGATATGTCCCTAGTTGATACACCTCTTGAATATAAGCTAATAATTTGGCTTTCAATTTTGGAAATATCGTATTGAAATTTAGAAACTACTTTTGATACAAATCTTGAATTTCTATCTCTTGGAATTTAGTTCAATTTCTCCGAAATTAGATCTTACATTTTGGAATAACTACCATTTCGATAGTTGTCTTTTATAGTTCTTTCGTGTTCATATTTATCTCATGCAAGAAAGTTTTTTAATTTTTTCTTGCATCATAATTTCTATAAGATCTTTTATATTTTTCTTAATAATTTCATAAACATCTTCTTTGGTTGTTGGTTTATATTTAATCATGCAATTCTCTTGTGCTTAGCATTTTAATATCTTTTTTGGCATATTAAAAAATCTCCTGTGTAAATATTTTAAATTTAAATATTTGCCATTGGGAGATTTTTAAACAAAATTATCTATGGTACCTAATTTCTAATTTAGGGTTTTTATATTCTTTGAATATTTTTAGCTATTGCTCTATATTTGCAACAAAAGAATAAAAATCATCAAAAAAAGAATCGATTTATTTTTTTTCTTTATTTTTTCAACTAAGGTAAAGAGTTTGCCCAGCCCTATTGTCAATTGTTATTTCAAACCCGTCTTTTTCTTTATTATCAAAATAAAATCTTCTTAATGTCTTAATATTTCCACTTTCTACAACGACTAAATACTCAACAAAATATAGTTCTGTTTTGTAAAATCTTTCTTTTTTATTATTTCTTTCAAATAATCGAGTTAGTACATTTACTTTATCAGTTTTATATGTAGCATAAAATGCCTCATTAAGTTTTTCAAATAATTCCTTATTTTTTCTACCTTGAGAATTTATTGCGTCTATAACTTCCGATTTTGTATATTTAGAAGAATCAAGTTTTGAAGTATTATGCATCAAAAGGTTTTGTGCTTGTCCTATTTTTAATTCATCAAGTGCATAAAACAATTGAGTTAAAGCGATATTGTAATTTTGCATACGATGAATATCCTTATTTGTTTGAAGGACATAGAAACTATCATTTAAATTTTCTAATCAATTTTTATATATGATTTTTTCTTCTAATTTTTTAATTGATTCTTTACGATATGTTTTTAATTTTTCAAAATCTCCAGTTTTGATAGCGTTATTTTTCTTTTTAATATCTTCCTTAGTAATAATTCTTGAATTTGAACCGAATAATACAAATTTATCTCCAAATTCTTTTAAATCTACATACCCGCCCAACAAAGGTTTTAGCATATTGAAATATCTATCAACATCTGCTTTGTCTTGCAATAGTTGTTTAATAGTTCTCTTTGTAGGATCAGCTGCTTTGTAATATTCACTTATGCTGTTTTTAAAACTTTCAACACTAAGATTATTAGAAGTAAATAATGTTTCATCATAAACAAAAGATTTTGTTATATCATTTCATTTATTTTTAATATGTTCTTCAAAGGTATTTAAAATTTCTTCTTGTTGTTCTTTTTCAAATAAAGATAATGTTATACTGTTATTATTACCATTTAAAGAGGCTTGTGTGTTATTTTTTAAATCAGAAACAATGGTTTTGGATAATTCTTTTAAATATTCTTGTTGTTTTTGCTTTTGTTTTTTACCTTCGATAATGATGTCTTTATTAAAAATAATCTTATCAGTATTTAATGGATTTTTATTTTCTTCTTCTAATGAAAAAGAAAATCTAATTCCTTCTCCCTCTTTTGAGGGGTCGTATTTTTGATATAGATATTGATTATAATAATTATTAATTATCTTTTGGATTTGTTCATTTGAAGGCTCGTTATAATCAAAAATAATATCTGGAGCAATGTTTTTGAAAGCATTCTCGTCTAACT
>NZ_JBSQAX010000018.1:0-1986 GCF_053851575.1 Mycoplasma sp. 2261
TTTTCTTTTTTTCTCAAAATCTGTTAAATTCTGGATTTCTATTTTTTTATATTTCCTGTTACCTCCTATAATGATTTTAAACTATAGGATGTTGCAAAATGATTGAGAATTGCAATGTAGCAAAATAATTGAGAATTTACATAAAATAAAAAATCATAAAAATTTTTAATATATTCATAAAAAAGATATATAATATTAACATATTGTGAGCAGAGAGGCGCAACTCCCGCGGTCGGCTGGCAAAACGAAGGAAAAAGAAAAAGTGCGCAAAAACTAGCAACAGCTAGTTTTTTTTATATATAATTTGGAACTGTATGAGTATATATAAGGAACAATTTGAAAAATAAGAGATACGTTAAATCGCAACAAAATGAGCCGCCTAACATATATAGTAAAATGTTGTAGGCGGTCTTATTATGCATAAAATAGAACTAAACTATTTTCAATTAAATAGAAAACAAAAATTAAGAAATGCTAAATTATGCAAAAAGAGGCTAATTTAGCACATGGAATCAATATAGCCTTGAATCTAGCACTATTTTGTATGATACAGTCACAAAATTAGCAACTGAATTTATAACAACATCAGTATCTAATGAAAAACCACATATAGAAAGTTTTTAGAGAATTGCACATAATAAAATTCCAATATTCTTAAAAGATGGAAATATTGAAACAAATTAAGACGCTAATAAATATAGATACGAAATTATTGCAATGCTTAATGATATAAAAACAAGAAAATCAATTACCTATTCTGATAAAAATGAATTTAGAAAACCAAACAGTGCAACTCTCGAAGCTTATTTTGATTTGCCAATTAAAAGACAAATTTTTAATGGATTTGTAACATCTAAAAATAAAAAAAATCAAAAATTAAAAGTCACATCAAAAAATGATGTAACTTTTATGATTGGCGCAGATCAACAATACTATTTTCACATAAACAATAAAAGATATAAAGCTTTTGAATTAAATGAAAATGACATTCAAATGTATGAGAAAATAGCATATAGTAAAAAGCTTTCTCTTGAGATATCGGTGGCTAAAAAAATGTGAAACATCAAGAAGCCGGATATCACTACAATCAAATGTTATCTAAAAAAACAGAAATTTTAGAATCTTTTGTTAAAACTGACCTTATTTCACAATGAGAATTAGATTTAATGCGATCAATTAATGAAGATTTATAAAAAAATAAGAAGAGACATAAATTTTATAAATTATTCTATTCCTAGTAGAGCTTTTTTATATTTTTTATTAGAAATTATTCAAAATGTATACTTAAATAAGTTCAAAATATTGGTGGCTCATTTTTTATGCCAATTAATGGTTTTAAAATATTTTTTTAACATTTATTAAAAAAACCTTTATAATTATTATGTACAGAAATTTGATCACAATCTGATCTTGCTTAAGAATAGTATGTACTAAAATAAGGCTTTATGCCGAATTTACCGCCACTGGCGGTTTTTATTTTTCATTTATTGATTTTTTATTATTGATAATATAAATGCATAGATCAATTTATAAAATATAGTAAGTTAAAGAAATATGATTAATATAGTTTTATACGAGCTTGAAATTAGTCCAAATACATTGAATATCATTAGAACATGTTATGCGGCTAATGATAAATTACACATTATTAAGCCAATCGCTTTTAATTTGCATCCCGCATTAAATAAAAGGAAGTGGAGGTAACCATTTTTTAAGTGAAATACCTCATAAAATCTACAATAGTTATGATGATTATAAAAAGAAACATGGTAATAAAAATATTTTTTATATTACAAGATACGGATCTAAAATTAGGGTGACATTAAATTAAAAGAATAGTTAAATACACATGATGATATTTGATTTATGTTTGTAACAGAAATTTTGGAAATATAAAAAAATAGAAATCCGGAATTTAACAGATTTTGAGAAAAAAAAGAAAAGATATTTATACCGATATAACTAATGAAAAAATTAAAAATAAAC
>NZ_JBSQAX010000019.1:0-1403 GCF_053851575.1 Mycoplasma sp. 2261
ATAATTTTTATTACAAGAATTTATATAAACATTATGATAGATCAAAAGAAGGCAAACAAGGGTTTGATTTTCCTCTCGATGAAGGTGGAACCTTTGATTTTGATGTGTATCCGTTAGATCTGCCAGAGGAAAATATTCCATGAGAATTTTATGAACCGGACCATAATCAACCATGGGATGAAGATGATGAACCATCTAAGCCAAAAGTTTTACAAACAACACAAGATGCAAGTAAATTGGCCGATTATTTTGCAAATCTACTTAACGGTAGTTTAGGAAACTATGGTATCCAAAGTGATAAAGATGGGTTTACATTTCAAATAAATTAAATTTTATAATAATTAATTTTTTATTCTAAACCAGATATAAGTCTGGTTTTTATTATCAAAAGGGATAAAAATTAATATTAAAATGCGAATAAAACTTATTAAGCATTGTTAAAAAATGCCGTTTTTAAGCTAAAATATCTTGTTGAAGTTAAGAACAAAGAATTCGATGCATATTCAAAAGCCTAGATATTTTGTGAATAAAAATTGAAAATTATATACAAAAAGCCCCATTGTTCAAATAGAACAAGAGGAGAATAATAAAAAAAGAAAATTACTTTTCAGAACTTTAACCAACATTAATAGTACTAATTTGCAGCCCTTACTTATAAAACAAACCAAACCACTAAAAATCTAACATCTATAAATTCTAAAACTAGTGAACAAAAATGATTTACAATCAGTTTATGAAACTATTAAAAGTATTCTGGCAAAGGATACTCTAAATGATATTAGACATAAAAATAAACATATTAAAAATTGATTGGTTGGAAATTCATTACCAAAAAATATAATCTTAGATACTCCACAAAAAAGGTGTCGGATGAGAAAATGAACTAGATAATTTTATTTTTTAGTAAGTAAGGATACTTTGTAAGGAAAAACTATAAAAAATGCTTATAAACTGAATAAATTATGATTAAAAAATTCAGCAAGCGTTGAAAAAAAGTAAATTTATATAAAAATTTGTGTCTAAATATAGGATACGATTTTTAGTTTCTTATTTATAAAAAAATATTAGAACTGTTTGCAAATATATAATAAGCAGCTTATTATAATCGTGAGCTCGTTTCAGTTCAGTATGATCAAAAAAAATAAGGAATTTACTGATAGAATAGCAATGGAATGCAGTATTAACTTATTGAATAACTATGAGGCGTTGCCTTCCTCAAATAGCCAAATTGATTTTTAAATAATATTAATCCAAACAATATTCAAGAAAGCATTAATGCCGCAAATGAATTTATTAACTTCTTACTTGAATCAGAAAGAAAACGACTAGTTTCCGAAGGAAAAAACCGCAGAAGAAATAGTTGAAATTCTTAATAATCAAAAGAATGAAGTTTTGCGCGAATT
>NZ_JBSQAX010000020.1:0-1296 GCF_053851575.1 Mycoplasma sp. 2261
GTTTTTCAAGAACATTGTAACTATTTGAGTTAGCATTGCTATTTGTTTCTTCGGCCGAATTTATTCTTGATTGTAGATCCTTTTTAGAAACATGATAAGTTCCCTTGTCCTTAAATTTTTCTTGTTCTAGTTCAGTGTTAAGTTCTTTAGCTTCAACTAGTGTGCTTATAGATGCTTCCTTAGATTTTTGAAGGTAGCTATCTTTTAAAGTTTTAGCACCGTTGTTATATTCAACCTCAATTTCATCTACGGATTTTTGTTCATTATCTAATGTTTCTAGCGTTTTTTCAGCATCTTGTATGAATTTTTCAAATTCATTAGTTGGACTAATAATATTATTTTCTTTGGTATATTTAAGATTTTGTTTTGCGATGGCAATTTCTCTGGTCAGATTATCTCTTGCAACTTGCTTTTTAGTTTTTGTTAATAAACTATCAAGTATATTTTTATTTGTAACTAGATCGCCTAACAAAGTATTAGTATTATTGTTTCGCTGTGCTTTTTCAATGGCATCGCTAATTTGGTCTCTATTATTTTCATATTCATCAGAAGATTTAATTTTATCTAATTGTTGATGTCCTTTTTCAATTAAGCCAGTTATTTCACTAATTAATTTGTCTTTTTGTTTTGTAATTAAATCACTTGCTTGTTCTGATTTGTTGTTTAGATTAGCTAAAGCTTCTGTAATACTATTTTTGTCAAGTTTTTTTAGAGCTTCATTACCTACATTTATTGCATTTTTTAATTCGTCCTCAATTTTTTGAGAACTAAATAAATCACTAGCTGATTCGATTTCTTTTAATAATTTTTGTGAAGAAGGTAATTCTTGGATTAAACCATCAATAGCTTCTTTAATTTGTTGTGCATCACTTTTTAGTGGTTTAGCTTTTTCTAGAATTTCTCTCAGTGTAGCAATTTCATTATCTTTGCTCATTTTATTTTTTATGTTGGTTATTTCAGCGTCTAATTTTTTGGCTAAATTTTTATATTTGTCATAATCGAGGGTTGTGTTCTTATAATTTTCGGCATCTTTTACTAAGTCATTAATTTGCTTTATTAGGTTTTGTTTTTCTAATGATAGGGTTTTTTGGAATTCTGAAATTTTTTCATGTAAAGAATTTAGTGCTTTTTGTCTTTCTTCTAGGGTTGCATTTGGATTATTAAGAATTTTTTCAGCTTCTTTGATTGCTTTTTCAAATATACCTTTATTTTTGATATCAGAAGGAAATTTTGAATCAATATTTTTTGCATTTAAAATTTCATCTGTCAGGTTAAACAACACTTGGAGATTGTTTT
>NZ_JBSQAX010000021.1:0-853 GCF_053851575.1 Mycoplasma sp. 2261
GTTATTCTTAGTTTTATCAATTAAGTCTACTGGTTTAAGCCATCAATATAAAAAATAAGATGACTCTAAAATCATCTTATTAATTTTTTTGTGCTACCTACAAATTTAATTCAAGTTCTATTTCTTTTTGAAATACCTTTGCAATTAAATCTTTAATTTCTTCACTTAATTTATTTAAAGTTTCCATTCTATTATTTAATTGTGTTTTTAACTCTTCATCTTCACGATCTTTATCAGTAGATTTTTCTAATTCCCCTATTTCCTTCTTGATATCTTCTACTATGGCATTAGCTATTGAAAGACGTTTATATATATTAATTCTTTTATCAATTTCTTGTTTATTTTTTTCAAAGACTTTGATTAAATCATTAATATTTTTACTATTGAAATCATTATCATTTAAATATTCCATAAGTTGCTTAATTTGAGTGTCCGCATCAGTCTTTTCTTGCTCTAATTCTGCTATTTGGATAGCAAACTCAGATTTATCTACCTTGTAGTTTAATAATTCTTCAACTTTTTGCTTTCTCTGTTGACTCTTTGTTTTTAAATCTTCATATTCTTTTTTTAATTCTTCGTAATCCTGAGCATTATCAGCATCGTCAACCTTGCTTTGAGTTAGATTATCAATTTGTTCATCTGCATCCTCAATAGCTGATTTTAAATCATTCAATTCTGATTTAGAAATAGTTTCAAGAATAGTTTCAAGTTCAACGGTTTTTTTATCGATTTCATCTTCGTTAACCTTAATTTCATTTTGTATTTCTTGTGCTTTTAGACTAATTTTTGGTGTTATACCATCTTTTTCATCTGAGCCATTTTCCTTATTTTGATCATCTTTTTTATTGTCATC
>NZ_JBSQAX010000022.1:0-790 GCF_053851575.1 Mycoplasma sp. 2261
TTAGTGACCCAACTAATGAAGAAATTAAGAATGTAATTGATAATTTTTATTACAAAAATTTATATAAAGAATACGACAGAACTAAGGATGATGGCAAACACGGATTTGATTTTCTTGATGATGGTTATACAGATTTAGGTGTTATTTCAATGCAAAATAATGAACCAGACTATAACGAACCTTGAGATGAAGATGATGAACCAGGTGAATTAAGTTTTACAAATGCTGAAAATATGAAGATTAAAACAGAAAGCGAAAAAAGTTTTGATAAAAAAACTTATGACCCTAAAAAAGATGATGGAAAGAATCAAAATTTTGACTTTTCTATTGATGATAATAATAAGGATTTAATTGTTTCCAAATCAGAAGGGAGACCATGACAAGAATTGCCTGATCATAATGTTCCCTGGATTTCTGATGATGAGGAAGGCAAAGATAATTCTAAACAAGATTCAAAATCACAAATGAAGTCGCCAGAGTTAAAGGAAACAGAAGCCAAAAAACAACCTATGGTTTTTACAGATTTTGCAGAGCTTGCCGATTTATTCTTAAAAGGAATAGAAGGTAAGGGTCCAAACTTTATATTTGAACCAAGATCGATAAAAAACTAAAATAAAATATTGAAATTTATAATCAATCTAATAAAGCACGAGGAGTTATTTTAGGTTTAACTTCTTGTGCTTTTGTGATATTTAGGATGATTTGCTAACCTATTTTTTGCCTTATTAGACACAAATTTTGCCAAAACAAAAAAAAAAAAAAAAATACTATAAAATATGCTTTATAAACT